>NVUB02000013.1 GCA_002401775.2 Ectothiorhodospiraceae bacterium | reverse complement strand
TCTATTTTTCTATCTAAAAAACAGCTCTAAAAAATAGTATAGAAATATTATAGTGGGTTTCTGGCATCCACGTTCGGCTGGGTTGCTTGGGTGGGTTTACCGAATGACACCCCCCCCCAGACATTCATCATCCTGGTAAAAGACCACCGATTGCCCCGGCGTAATAGCGCGTTGTGGCTCGTCGAAACTGACGGTGCAAAGATCGCCTTCCAGATGGGTGATGGTACAGTCTTGGTCAGCTTGCCGATATCGGGTTTTTGCCGTGCAACGGTAAGGCAACTGTTGAGGTGTTTCGCTAATCCAGTTGAGCTGGTCGGCCATTAATGTGTCGCGGAATAACAGGGGGTGATTATGCCCTTGCGCAACCCGCAATATATTATCATCCAGGTTTTTTCCCACCACATACCACGGCTCGCCACTGGCATCTTGAGAACCGCCGATTCCTAATCCTTGACGCTGACCGAGGGTGTAAAACATCAAGCCATCGTGCTGGCCGATAAGTTTTCCGTCGGGGTTGTGCATTTCACCGGGCTGGGCGGGTAGGTATTGGCTGAGGAAATCCTTGAATTTTCGTTCGCCGATAAAACAAATGCCGGTGCTGTCTTTTTTGGCGTGATTGGCAAAGCGGGCTTTTTCAGCCAGCCGTCGAACCTCTGGTTTAGTCAGCTCACCGAGGGGAAACCAGGCTTTGCTGAGTTGTTGCTGGTTAAGCGCGTGCAGAAAATAGGTTTGGTCTTTGTTGGTGTCTTTGGCTTTAAGCAGGCGATAGTAGCCATTGTGGTGCTTAACCTGGGCGTAATGGCCTGTGGCAATGTGGCTGGCGCCCAGTTCCAGTGCCTGTTCGAGAAAGACCTTGAACTTGATTTCTTTGTTGCACAGGACATCGGGATTCGGGGTGCGGCCAATACGGTATTCTTCGAGAAAATAGTGGAAAACATTGTCCCAGTATTCCGTGGCGAAGTTGCGTGTGTGTAGAGGGATGTTGAGGGTTTCGCAGATTTGCGAGGCGTCTTCAAGGTCTATGTGTGCGCTACAGTGCTCGCTGTCGTCATCTTCTTCCCAGTTTTTCATGAACAAGCCATGCACGTCGTAACCTTGTTCCTGTAACAGGTAAGCCGTTACGGATGAATCTACGCCGCCGGATATGCCAACCATAATACGTTGTCGGGCTGGCGAGCTCGCTGTGGGGTTTGCGTGGGGAGCTTCGGTGTGAACTTCGGAGGGAGCTTCGGTGCGAACTTCGTCAGGAGCGGCGCTGGGAGTATTTTGTGTCATTTAATGCTCGTACTGTCACTGCTTAATAAAAGGTGATTACACCGAAAAATAAGGGGGCCTAAATGACATCATCACAAAGCGACAAAGCGTAACGGTGTCCCGCGAGATAATCGTCGATACACCGCATCACCATCGGGCTGCGTAATGAGCGTTCCAGCAATTCTTCCCGACTCAGCCAATGTGTTCGTAATATTCCGGTATCCAATGTTAATAGTGGGTCGTGATCGCTGACGCTGCCCGTGTAGGTGACTCGAAGATAGGTATGTCCTTTATCCGGGTGTACCCACCGGTAAATGCCGGTAATAGCCTCGGGTGTGAATCGCCAGGCCGTTTCTTCCAGGGTTTCTCGAATAACGGCCGCCAGCAGGCTTTCACCGTCCTCGAGGTGGCCTGCGGGCTGATTGATGACCGTGGGGCCTTGTTGAGCACTATTTTCGCTTTCCTCGAGGACCAGGAAACGTCCCTGGTTCTCGATGACGGCGGCTACGGTGACTCGGGGTGTCCATCTCATAGTGTTGAATTGTACGCCATTCTTGGGGGAGTTGCCCCTCTTGTGATTGTCCTGGCGCAAGATTATTGAGGCACCACGGGCCAATTTTATACCTGACCAGGCGCAAAGTGGGGTGGCCGATGGCTGCCGTCATGCGCCGCACCTGGCGGTTACGACCTTCAGTGATCACCAGTTCAATCCAGGTGGTGGGAATGTGTGCCCGGACACGGATAGGCGGTTGGCGATCCCACAGTGATGGCTCAGGGATTACGATAGCGTTAGCCGGAGATGTCATACCCTCTTTTAAGGCAATACCGTGACGAAGTTCCTCCATCGCCTGTGGGTTGGGCACACCTTCAACTTGCACCCAATACGTTTTTTCAAGCTTGTGACGAGGGTCACTGATGCGATGTTGTAAAGCCCCATCATCTGTCAGCAACACCAGGCCTTCGCTGTCGCGGTCAAGCCTGCCTGCGGGATAAATGCCTTTAATAGAGACGAAATCAGCAAGTGTCCGACGTTTATCGTGATCGGTAAATTGGCAAAGTACATCGAAAGGTTTATTTAACAATAACAACATGCGGTTGACTTTCTAACGAAATTATAAAAAAGTGGGTAAGTCGTATATAGTCTATTCATATACGGCCACATTATAAGACATATCAAGTGCCTATAGGGTTAGTAATTGGGATATACACGCAATTAATAGGGCTGGAGAAAATCGAGAGTACTGCGAGGATAGAGTGAAAGCTTAGAGGGTTATTAGAGAGCGTAAGGGGTTCATTGATAGAGCTTTGACAAGGTGCCAACATTGTTTTGTGGTAGGTTTAGTGACCGTTAAGTGACCGTTAAGTGGTAGTGTAAGTGACCATTAATTAACGATTGAGACACAATAGTGTGGCATAAGACAGTAATACTAAGACAGCGTTAATCCGATGGCAACGCAAGGAAAACATAGCCAGAAAACGTGGACGTCATGAAAAAACCGCTGATGTATTTTGATGAATACACCGGGCATTTTTTCATGACCTCTAAATGAGGCTACTGCCCCATAGATGTCTGTATTCAGTGATGTCATCGAAGTTAATGCACGTTTTACCTCACCGCTAGTGTAGACGTTTCACAAAAAACGGACTTAAAAAAAGTAGTTGTAAAATAGCCGTCTCAAAAAATTTTTCCAGTAAGTGTTTCTTGATTGGGATACAGGATGCCGCAGGATGCTATGGCATTAAACAACACCTGTCGGTAATTCAGGGGAAACGTGGGGTTCATTTGCATGGAACCAAAAATTAGTTCATATCAGGGCACCAGCATTCGCTGGCGCTTTGTCGCCGCTGCTATTGTCATCGTTGCAATGGCGCTACCGGCCGTTATTTATACTCAAGCGCACGTTCGGCAAGCATCGCAAGGCAGTTCTTTGTTAGTTCAGGAGCATCGTGACCTGGGTTGGGTGCTGAATTCCTTGAAGGATGCATTGCAAATCGCAGAAAGCACAATCTATCAGTACCCAATATTGCTGGATGACATTACCTATCAAAAAGTATTAACGCGCATCGCCGAAGCCCAGTTTCAATCACAAAAAATAACAGAACATTATGTGGTAAAACGCCACCGCCAGTTTGCTGACTTTGCCGCAAACCTGGATTACGTGCTTAACCGCCTGAATGATGAAACAAATTATTTATTAAATGTATTGTCGAGTGTGGAGACACGTTACCCGGCCGCTTCAATTTTGATGAATGAGTTGCACCCCACCAATTTAATTTTTATGCAGTCTGTTGACCTGGCGCTAACAGAGGCCTCAGAACATCCCGATTCTGCTGACCAACAGGAAGTAAGACGTGTTCTGGAAGACTTGCGTTATACCTGGGCTCAACATATCAGTTCGGTACGTGTGTTTGTGGCTAATCGTGCTGGAGTATTTGGCCAGCCAAGTTCCAGTATTGATCACAACAAGTCCAATCGTGAAATTTATTCATTACGTGTGGATGATTTACTCACCCAACTAAAAGAATACGATGAAGTTGGGAAGCTTGATTTCCAGCAACAACTTTCGCTCGAGATGCTACAGGACGCAAAACGCAAATACGATAGTGATTTTGCAGTCGCTGAAGAAATGTATTCATCCAGTGACTGGCGAGCCGATTTACCCATATTGCGGGAACGTATCCGCCCGATACTGGGACAAGCCTGGGGCATTATTGAGCTTATGCACGAAGAGCTGGATCTGCTTGCTCAACAAAATGTGATGAAAACATTAGGTGCGGCGGATACGCTTTCCAATGTGCTTTGGGGTTTTGCCGGATTTATGCTGTTGTTGTTATTTGTGTCGTATTTGATTTTTGAATTTTTAATACGCCATCCTTTGTTAGAAGTCTCGAAGGCGCTTGATGCCGCAGGTCGGGGTGAAAGTTACATTCCAATCTTGCGTTCACCGACAAAAGAAACCAGCATTTTGACGGAGGCGTTTCGGCGTATGCAAGGTCAGGTGACATCGCGACAGATCCGCCTTGAATCAATCCTGGACAATGCCGCTGAGGGTATAATTACCATTGATGAAAAAGGGGACATTGAGACCTTTAATAATGCCGCCCAAAAGCTGTTTGGATGCGGTAGTCAACAAACAATTGGCCATCCCATTTCCTCAGTGATTTGTTTCCCTAAAGACAGTGCTTACCAGAGTTTTCTGGAACTGGTGAAATCTCCGGCCCTTGCGGCAGCATCACAGGAAACCACGGTAACGGTCTTTCGTGCGGATGGCTCCAGCTTTCCAATGGCGATTAAGTCCAATACGCTAATGATCGAAGGGCGTATATTGTATATCGCTATTGTGGAAGATATCGGTGGCCGTATTGCCATGGTAGAACATTTGCGTGAAATGGCCGAGCACGATTCATTGACCGGCTTGCACAATCGCCAATATTTTCTGACTGAGCTGGATCGGGTTGTTGAGAATATCCGGCGTGGCAGCCGACGTAACTTTGCGCTGCTTTACATCGATCTTGATAACTTCAAATTTGTGAATGACACTCTGGGTCATATGGCTGGCGATCAGGTGCTTATCGATGTGACCGAAATGTTAGGGCTTCGCAATCGAAAGAGTGACTTGCTGGCAAGACTCGGGGGCGACGAGTTTGCCATCTTGTTATATGACGTTGAAGAGGAACAGGTATTACTGGCGGCAGAGTCACACCGCAAGCTATTGGATGATTATGTTTTTAAATATGACGGTTCGGTTATTCAGGTCGGCTGTTCTATCGGCGTGACTTTATTTGGCCATAAACCCATCAGCAAGGAAGATTTGTTAGTGCGTGCTGATGTCGCGTGTCATATTGCCAAGCGTTCTGGACGGAATCGTGTTCACCTTTACGAATCCGTCGATAAAGAAAATATGGACGCAATGACGGAAGATATGGGTTGGGCCAGTAAGATTAAAAGGGCCATAGAAGAAGACCAGTTCTGTCTGGCCTGCCAGCCAATTATGGACTTGAAAACCGGCGACGTTAATCGTCAGGAAGTCTTGTTACGTATGAAAGATGACGCCGGCAACCTGATTTTACCCGCTGGTTTTATCGCTTCTGCAGAACGTTTTGGACTTATTCGTGCCGTTGATCACTGGGTGGTTAACCATGCGATAAAATATTTGGGAGAGTATTTGCATCGTAATCCT
This sequence comes from Ectothiorhodospiraceae bacterium, assembly GCA_002401775.2. Classification (GTDB taxonomy): domain Bacteria; phylum Pseudomonadota; class Gammaproteobacteria; order SZUA-152; family SZUA-152; genus SZUA-152. Next base: position 4,013 of record NVUB02000013.1, on the reverse strand, counting down.
CAACTGCATTTTTCAGTAAACCTTTCGGCTGAATCCATTGGTGACTTTATTATTCTGGAAACCATCACGGATGCATTATCAAAATATAATGTACCGGCAACGTCCCTTACCTTTGAAATTACGGAAACGAGTGCTATTGCCAATTTAGGGCCAGCGGTTGAGTTTTTAACACGGCTGCGTAATCTGGGTTGTCAGACGGCACTGGACGATTTTGGGGTAGGGTACTCATCGTTTGCTTATCTGAAAGATTTGCCGGTAGATTTTGTGAAAATCGATGGGTCTTTCGTGCGAGATGTCCATCGCGATAAATTGCAACTTGCCATGGTACGGTCGATGAATGATATTTCACACGCTATGGGCAAACAGACGGTGGCGGAATTTGTCGATAACCGTGATGCCATGCGCGTACTGAAAGAAATCGGGGTTGATTTTATCCAAGGCTATTATATCGGAAGCCCTTCTCTGCTGGAGAATGAGGATGGTTCATTATTTCAAAGCGACACCAATGTTATCAGGTTGGTGTAGTTGACGCCGCCAATTTTTCTTCTTTCTTCTTTCTTCTTTTTCTCTCTCTCAATTGCTGGCATCATTCTTGCCTGTGTATTAATAAATTGTTCTTACAGGTTGGTTATACTTAAAGAACGCTGATACTTCAGAATACTGGGTGTCCTTTTCTACTCTGCTTTTCTACTGGTTCATCTTATTAGGACTCATTAGCCCGTACGAAGGAACCGTATCTGCCAGATTCTTTCGGTTTTTGGATTTATTGTCAGGCAAGATTATTAATGTGAGGGCATTTTTGCTGTAGAAATGAAACGATCCCACCGTCTTCAACCTGTTGTAAAAGTCGCTGAAAATTCTGAGCAGGAAGCTGCTCAGTTGTTGGGCGAAACACAGTTAGCATTAACCCAGGCAGAACAACGCATGGTCGACCTGGGAAATTACCGCACAGAATACCTATCCCGTTTCCATGCTGCAGGTGCTATGGGGATGTCAGCAGTAAAAATGGCGGATTACCGACTGTTTTTGGCTAATCTGGATCGTGCGATTACGGAACAGACATTATTAGTTCAACAAGCCGCTAGCCTTGTTGAACAACAGCGTACCGTGTGGTTTGACCAGCGCGGAAAAGTAAAAATGCTGGATAATGTCGTTGCGCGTTATCAAGCCGATGAACAACGTGTTGCAGATCGAAAAGAGCAGAGTGATCAGGATGAGCGAAGTCAACGTCGTCCTAAAATCCGATAGCGCTGGGTAGAATAATGAATCAGTCATAATCCACTCATCGTCTCATTAGCATCTAACAGCCATCACTATAAACCCATACTACGATACTTCACTTTCTAATTGATGCTCCTGGCATATTCCTTGCACTCCTTACAAAGACATAAATGCAATGACAAAAACATCACACTTAATTAGGCACAAACTGAAAATATATCTCAATGACTGACGCAGCACTCATAATTGATACCGGTGATACAGCACTGCTTTCAGGCAGTGCTATGCCGTCGGCATCGGTGAATTCACCGGATGCTTCTGGCAAAGGAGGTTTTGCTGGTGTGCTGAATGAGCGCATTCAGGGCGAGCAGACCCGGCAGTCACAAGCCAATGCTGAAGCTCGTACGGAGACTACTAGCAGTACTCATCGTGTGGCCGGTCAGCAAGGTACGAACGGCGTTGTTGAGCCGGTAAGAGGCAAACCCTTGCCGTCTGAGGCGTCAAATTCGACAGCGGCAGCCGTTAACCCTGAAATGGCAAATTCTGCTCAGGTGGTCTCTCTGGCGGTGCTGGCGCAGCAGGCGACGGCTAATCTTATTGGTGCAAATATCGCCGGTGTGGCAGGCGGTGCGGGTGCTGAACGGGTTGATTCTGTAAAAGTCTTACCTTCCAACCTGCCAGTAACATCAGCCGTGTCCATGTCTTTGCCGTTAACCGGCGGTGGAGTGGCTAACATTGCCAGTGCGAAACCGGGTATGAGCGCAGAAGGGGGGGCTACACAACCCATCTCAACGGCACTCGTGCAAAACCCTCTGTTAGCGGTAGATACCGCAAAGCAGTTCAAGGAGGGGAAATCAAGTGGTGCACCACTTGACTCTCAGAACATGCCCAAGGGTCAAAACAGCCAGGCACATTCATCGGTTGGAAATCTTTCTTTATTAGGGCAGGTGGTTGCAGAGCCCACACAACGCGCCCTTAATAACGCACTGCAAATGGCAGGGCTGGGCCAACGTGCAGCCACCACTTCTCCGGTCAACGCACTACGCCCACAGGGCCAGCCAATACGGTCAACGGGCCTGAATGCTTCGTCGAATGGCCTCACGGCTGCTATGGCAGTGTTAGAGACCTCCGGTATCACCGCATCAACGGCACGGGCGGATATTCACTTATCGTTGCGCATGGATACCTTGCTGAGCAAATCGTTAAAACCCTCAAGCCCTGTTCCGGTGACCAGTGCATTGGGTGATAGTAGTAGCCTGTTATCAGGCATCCCCCGCATAACCGGCGCGGTGACGGCTTCTCCCACCCCGACGTTTCAGTTACCGACTCAGGTCGGGCAGCCCGGTTGGGCAAATGAACTTGGGCAGCGAGTGACCTGGTTAGCACAAAACGACTTGCGTGAGGCGAAGCTGCAACTTAACCCCCGAAACCTGGGGCCCGTTGAGGTTCGTATATCATATGGGCTGGATCAACAATTAAATGTCAGTTTCACTGCAAGCAACCCCGCCGCACGGGAGGCTTTGGATGCCGCTTTACCGCGTTTGCGGGAGATGTTTGAACAGCAAGGATTAAATCTGGCCGATGCCAAAACCTCTCATGAATCCTTTACCCGACAGCGTGAACAGAACGGCGAACAGGGGGAACCCCAGTCACCATTGGGGCAGTGGCAAGGGGACACCGACCATCCGTCGGGACAGCCTGTACCGATAAATTCAGTGTTGATGGGCGAGGGGATGATTGATGCCTATGCCTAAATATTCCATACGCTGAGCCAATCTTGCACCGTGTGTCCGGCGCGGGATCCTGCCCCGTTAATTTTAGTTGACCTTGGTCCGACGCAAGACACTTCATAAGTCACTTCATAAGTCACTTCATAAGACGCTTCATAAGACGTATTGTCAGGCCCTTTCTCCTGCATTCATTCTTCACCACCATCGCAACAAATGCCCTATAGCACCATTGGTAGGGCCTCTGCTATAAGCAAAGGGCAATGATACTTTTTCCTGGAAGTACGCTTTAAGTGTGACTCAACGATTAATTCATTCGATCACGGCCTGTATTTCTTTTATTAAAGATTATGCCGTGGCTCTCGATAATTACTACTGATAATTACTACTGATAATTCATAACATAATAAAATCACCGGTTTGCATTTTGTAATACGAATATTCGGTTCACTATTGATGACTGACACGGATGTGTCGATATGGACGAAAGGAGAAGGATATGAGTTTTAGTGCAAGTTTATCGAATGATGGCAATGAGTTAAAAATGGCTATCGCGGGTCGTTTCGATTTTAATATACATTCGGATTTCCGAAATTCCTATCGGAAATTGCCATCGACTACTCAGTTTATTATTGATTTGAGTCAGGCGACATTCATGGACAGTTCAGCCATGGGTATGTTGTTGTTACTGCGGGAACACGCCGGGGATACTATGGCGAATATTCGTTTACTCAATTGTAATACTGAGGTCAGGAAAATATTATCCATCTCCAACCTCGATAAAATGTTTATTGTTGAATAAGGGGTAATTTCCCGACGTGGCCGCTTTGCGTGAGTCCATGGCCACTTAAGACCATAGTCACTTAAGACCATGGACTCCTTCGCTTACGACGTCTGAACTTTACCCACGGATCTTTCTGGGATACCCGCTAATTAAACCTTACAGTTGCATAAACCGAGTGGAAAAATCGCTAAATAGGCTACCAATAAGGTGTAAAACGATCATTATTTGTCTGTTTCTGGAATTCACTACGGGTGATATCCAGAAATACGTTAATTTTCGTA
>NVUB02000129.1 GCA_002401775.2 Ectothiorhodospiraceae bacterium | reverse complement strand
CCGCGCTGGCGGCGTTGCGATTCGTTGCAATAGAATGACTATTACGCCTCACCGCGCCTTGCCAGCACGAAAAATGCCTCAGAATCACGCTTACTCAGGTAATTGAGAACGGCCCCTAGCAGGTGACGACAAGTCCCATTCACGCTAGAATCATCTCAAATGCGGCACACACTAATGAGTACATTGGTTAGACGACATACGCGGCACCTATGTAGCCTACGCTTGCGGTTGTTCATAACGCCCGGTTTGTCTCGTCGGCTAAATAATCGCTCGCCTAGTGCCGACTAACCAATGTACTCATTAGTAAAATCGCAACCTCAACGGGTGAATTGTGGCTGACTATGACAGACCTGCGTAAATACACACGGCTCCCCCTCGATATCATCGTGGAAATCTATCTGGCTGACGGAACCCGGCTCTATGGGGAAACTGCGGATGTCAGCCTGGATGGTGCATTTGTCATACTCACCCCTCCGCCAGGCATCGAAACCGGGCAACCTTGCACCCTGGAACTCATTATCAAAACCGAAGAAGGCTGGGTGCGCGTTTCCTTTGAATGCACCATTGCACACATCAAAAATGATGGCATCGGCCTTCAATTTAACAGCGCCGACACACCTCACCACGAATCCTTCCTGAAACTGTTAATAGACGGCAGCAATGATGTCGACAAGCTATTAGAAGAACTGTCCCACCACCCTCGAAAAGACTTTCAATTTTCCTCTAGCTAACAGTGAAAGGCCGAGCGCTAAGCGCTGAGCTCTACACTACAAACCGTCTTCCCGGCATGTTTTTAGCCGGGATCCAGAACCTCTGAGCGGGCATTAACGTCGCTGGATATCGGGGCAAGCCCGGTAAGACGGATGTTTGAAGTATTGAGGGTGTGAAAAAAGTGCTGAGTTCCGTAGGTCACGTTGCGCCGCTACGTGACCTTTTACGGGTAAATAATTTCTATGCCGCATGGCTATTTCTACCCAGCATCGGTTGGAATTTCGGGCGTGTTTTGCGCGTCAGTGATGCCTTACGGCATATTGTCAGGTAACGGCGTAACCTGACCTACTGAAAATCGACTTAGCACTAGGCCTTCAACCCTAAAAACCCGTCATACCGGACTTGACCCGGTATCCAGTGGCTACGTACATACCCGCTCAATACCACTGGATCACGGCTAAAAACATGCCGGGAAGACAGGTTTTTTTAATTCTTAGTCCTCAGTCCTCAGTACTTAGCACAAACCCTAAGGCCATGGCTCAGCATTTGCCTTTTACAGGTCGAGTATCCCCAGAACACTGTATGAATTCTGCGGTACCAGATCACCGTTTAGGTGTTCATAAATAATGTCGTAATCTTCTTTTATGAGCATGACTGCGCTGTTATTTTTGTCGCTTCGCCCTAAATAAATCCGCTGATTCGTGGTTCTATCTCGTAAATAGAACGTAGCACTCTGATAAATACTAGCCGGGAACGCTAAACCATCCAAAGTAAACTCTGGTAATACGCGGCGAGCCGTAATATCAACACCGTAGACGTCATTTACACTCAATACTTCGTCAAAGTCGACAATATGCATGACATTTTGCGGCACTTCGATGCCTTCAACATGATCCATGATGACGTCGTAAGTCTCATAGCCACTCGCACCCGATATTGAAACCAGTTTTACGGGCTCATTGTTGATGTCGCTATAACCCAACAAAAATACATCTTCGTCATCATCCCCGCGCAACATGAACCGAACGCTGTTACCCACACCGCCAGGAAAACTATTGCCGTTGAGTGTAAATTGCCCCGTCACTTCGATTGACATTACCGGTACGGGCAGCACCACATCTGCATCTAACGTGATATTAGTTTGTACGACGGCGTTGGTGTTTTGTGGTACTTCTGTACCGTCTTCAACACGATACAGCACATCGTAATTACCCACTTCCAGGCTACTTATCGCTCTAACGGCAACGGGCGAAGCAAAGTGGCTTGCCCCTAACAATAATTCATCGTCATGATTACTGGCGTTTCTCAGGAAAAAGTTGGCATCCTGATATTCACTTTGCGGAAAACTGCCACCATCGAGAGAAAAGATAGGCGTGACTAACACACTGTTAATCGCAGCAATTTGCGACTGATTACTGGCATCGATAAGCACCGAATTCATAATAACCGCATGGCTATTATTAGGCACCGCATCGCCTTGAAGATGTTGGTAAACAATATCGTAACTACCGGACACCACCATTACCGCCACAGGCACAGCCAGCTCATTACTATAAGCTAGGTCCACCTTGTCACCGGCCGTGTTACGCAGGAAAAATGCCGCGTTCTGATATTGGCTGATGGGAAAAGGACCGTCATCTAGGCTCGCGCTAAACTGAAAACGCTCACTAACCACTTCTACATCCAGAGGCATGTCGGTATTAATAAGCACATCGCTCATCACCACCGCATTCTGATTATTGGGCACCGTGTCACCCCCCGTTTCCAGTGAATAAATAACGTCATACCGGCCTTCCATCACCAGCACACCTTCTGGTGATGCCGTGTGGCTATTGCCGAGAAATACAAGCTCTCCACCCGCCCTTGGCCGAAGATAAAACACGGCATCATCGTATTCAGTCAGAGGAAATGCGCTGCCATTGTGTGAAAAACCGGGTGTCACAGTCCATGCAGTGACCGAAACCGCAAAAGGCGCTTGGTCACTGTTGATAACAACATTGCTTTGCACGGGCGTATCCACATTTTGAGGCACTAAATCCCCTGTTTCATGTTGATACAACACATCGTAGCTGCCTTGAACGATACGCACTTGTGGCGGGCTAACATCGTGGCTAGAGCCTAGCAGTGCCACATCAGCCATGGAAGTGGTGCTACGCAGCACAAAATTACCATCACTGTATTCACTGACCTGAAAGCCAGGCCCGCTACTGTTCAATGTGTAACCCGGGGTCACCACTGCACTAGGTACATCAATTGCCACCGGATGCAACGGAACCTGTACGAGAACATTGTTGTTATTCTCATTACCACAGGCCATTAACCCCAGCAGTAACAAACCCGCCACCAACAGGCGTCTGGTCAAGCATACTACTCGATATAAACCCTGACCTCTCGTCAGATGTATCCTACTCAACCGCATATATCACCCCTGAAACACCCCATCCAACCAGCGACAAACCTGAGATGGGATTTTAGAGCAAACGACCCTGTAATTCCAAGGAATTAGTGCTGAGGACTCGGGGGTGGCGAGGGGTGAGTTTCGTAGGTCACGTTGCGCAGCTACGTGACGCAATGGATTAATCGAGCACATATTTTCTCGGATGGAGATGGTCGTCACGTAGCTTCGCAACGTGACCTACGGTGTATGAATCAAGAAT
>NVUB02000128.1 GCA_002401775.2 Ectothiorhodospiraceae bacterium | reverse complement strand
TCGACAACGAGTTCTGCAACTTCTTGTCTAAATTCAGGTTTGAAATGTTTAGTCATGTACCTACCTTTATTAATGATGATGTATAATATCACCTTTAATTTGGTGGCCAAATTTAGTATGCCACTACAAGCCGCAGCGGCACTGGAAAGTATTCAAGACCCTATTGCCAGGGATGATCCGCAGGCTGCACGGAACGTAGTGTTGAAGATTAGGGATGCAACGTCACTACTTACTGAGCACCCAAAGCTCGGACGTACCGGACGGGTACGCGGTACTTGTGAGCTAGTGATTGTGGGGTTGCAGTATATTGTTCCTTATCGGGTTAAAGGGAAACAGATCCAAATACTGACGGTGTACCATGCTTCGAGAAAATGGCCGGTTGAATTTTCCTAAATTATAGAGCCGCCTTTCCTTGTTTGCATACAGTGGGTGAATTAACAGAATAAGAGTTGGATTCCCAGAGAGGATTGTGGAAACCAGAAAACGTGGGCACAAAATACGTGCCTTTATGCCCTAGAGGTACACCCTACATTACCCATTGAATTACCCCGAAGGGGCGGGTTTCAAACCCGCCCAAACCATCAGCCACCACCGAGATATCAGAAAACTCACCGTAAAGGGCAGGTTTAAAACCTGCCCCTACCGTCGTACCCGACAGTTCAGATCGCTGCGGCCTGCTGTGCGGCATTGCCCAGGTAAGTGGAAGGGGTGAGTTTGAGCAGGGCAGCCTTGGCTTCCTCCGGCATCTCCAGTCCGCTGACAAACGCTTGAAGGCGGGCCTGGTCAATACCGGTACCACGCGTTAGTTCTTTAAGCTTTTCGTAGGGCTTTTCGATGCCGTAGCGGCGCATGACGGTTTGTACCGGTTCTGCCAGAATTTCCCAGCAGTTATCCAGGTCTTCGTTGAGGCGAGCAGGGTTCACTTCCAGTTTGCTGATGCCTTTGAGAGTGGATTGATAGGCAATCACCGAATGCCCCACGCCGACGCCGAGGTTACGCAGCACCGTGGAATCGGTAAGGTCGCGCTGCCAGCGGGAAATCGGCAACTTGGCAGCCAGATGACTGAAAATGGCATTGGCCAGGCCCAGGTTACCCTCAGAATTCTCGAAATCGATAGGATTAACTTTGTGCGGCATGGTGGACGAACCCACTTCGCCAGCTACGGTCTTTTGTTTGAAATACCCCAGAGAAATATAACCCCACACATCGCGGTCGAAATCCAGCAGGATGGTGTTAAAACGGGCGACAGCATCAAACATTTCAGCGATGTAGTCATGGGGCTCAATCTGGATCGTGTACGGATTGAAATCCAGTCCTAGAGTGGTGATGAATTTTTCGGCAATATCGGCCCAGTCAAGCTCGGGGTAGGCAGACAAGTGAGCATTGTAATTACCCACCGCACCGTTAATTTTTCCCAGCATAGGAATAGAAACCAACTGCGCGCGCTGACGTTGCAAACGTGCGACAACATTGGCCATTTCCTTACCCACAGTAGTGGGGGAGGCGGTCTGGCCATGAGTGCGAGACAGCATGGGTTGAGTCGCGTGATTGTGAGCCAGGCTACGAATGGCTTCGATGATCTCATCCATTTGTGGCAGCAATGCCTGGGAGCGAGCTTCGCGCAGCATCAACGCATAGGACAAATTGTTAATGTCCTCAGAAGTACAGGCAAAATGGATAAACTCACTGACAGCCTCAAGTTCATCATTACCGGTAATCTTCTCCTTAAGGAAATACTCCACTGCCTTCACATCGTGATTGGTGGTGCGCTCGATGTTTTTGACCCGCTGAGCATCCTCTTCATGGAATTTATCGACGATGTCGTCGAGTAGCTTGCTCGCATGAGCAGAAAAGGTCGGTACCTCCGGAATGCCCGGATTACCCGCCAACATCTGCAACCAGCGAACCTCCACCAAAACCCGATGACGGATCAGGCCGAATTCACTGAAAATTGGCCGAAGATCGGCACATTTAGAACCATAACGTCCATCGATAGGGGAAATAGCCGTCAAGCTGCTGAGATCCATACTGACTCCACACGGTTAGTAATTGTTAGTAACAATTAATAAAAAAATAGAAGGACGCGAATAATACACCATTCGCTCACGGAGGGCTGTTGAATCCATGATTGGTTACTTGGATTGGGTGTCCGGTTTAGTGCGGCGAAATCGGAGTGTAGTTTGCGTCCGAACGAGTGTTTGGTTAACAAGACTGGTTAACAAGACAGCCATGCAAAGAAATAAAAACAAGCCCAACAAGTCTCACGTAACCATATGATTTATGGAGATCGTTAAAGCGGGTAAGCATGTAAAATTTTTACCCGGTGGCCACAACGAGAAGTCAACTTCGGGTTGCCTCCATCAACAAACAACTCATCCCGCTCAATAAAGCATTCCAAATAAAAAACGATAAACTATTGATTTTTAACGCTTAATTGTAAATCCTTATCTTGGGTGTCCTAATTAACTTCCCTCCGTCCCCTTTTACTCCGAATTAACACTATCTTTTAAGGCTTTAGCAGGTTTAAAACTCGGAACGATCGCCGCAGCAATTTTGATCTCTGCACCAGTTTGAGGATTACGGCCGGTACGTGCCGCACGTTGTTTTACAGAAAAAGTACCAAAATCAACCAAGGCAACAGTGTCACCGTCTTTTAATGAATTTGAAACAGCGTCGGTTAATGCATCAAGCACACGACTTGCTGCTGCTTTTGAAATTTCAGCGCCTGTTGCCATTTTTTCAACTAATTGAGCTTTGTTCATTTTAGAATTCCTATCAATGTTATTTCAGCCTTTGCTGAACCTATATTTATGTATTTTTTAGGTGGGAGTAGTTACGAATTAACACGATCTTTTAAGGTTTTAGCAGGTTTAAAACTCGGAATGGTCGCCATAGCAATTTGGATCTCTGCACCAGTTTTAGGATTACGGCCGGTACGTGCCGCACGTAGTCTTACAGAAAAAGTACCAAAATCAACCAAGGCAACAGTGTCACCGTCTTTTAATGAATTTGAAACAGCGTCGGTAAATACATCAAGCGCACGACTTGCTACTGCTTTTGAAACCTCAGCGCCTGTTGCCATTTTTTCAACTAATTGAGCTTTGTTCATTTTAGAATTCCTATCAATGTTATTTCAGCCTTTGCTGAACCTATATTTATGCATTTTTAATGAGTTAGAGTAATTAGTGTAGTGTATAGCAGGTGAATTCAAGTTCCAAGTGCACCACCCCATGGAGTATAGGAAAAATAAACACCCTTTTTCCTCAAGAGCGAATGTACTGGAAACCATCTGGGAGTTTAAGCTTACTCACAATTACACCGTCTAACGTCGCAAATAACTGGGCGCTTTAACTTTGGCGGAGTTTGTGCGATTTTGTGAGCGATAGCGAGCCGCACAAACACCGCCAAAGTTACAGCGATCCATGTTGATTTGCCTTGGTACGCCCAGCATGGGCGTGAACTTATGAGGTGAAAGTCCTCTGTAAGAGATTCGCCTGTCTATTTATAGACAGTATAATTACTAGTCGACGGCAACTGCAAGCCCGCGAGGTGTTGTGGGG
>NVUB02000127.1 GCA_002401775.2 Ectothiorhodospiraceae bacterium | reverse complement strand
GGTTAGTGCTTAGTGCTTAGTGCTTAGTGCTGAGTGCTGAGTGCTGAGTGCTGAGTGCTGAGTGCTGAGTGCTGAGTGCTGAGTGCTGAGGACTGAGTGAAAAACCTGGGCTCTTCTTTCTCTGCGTGCTTTGCGCCTTTGCGAGCTTTGCGTTTACAACACCGAAAAGATTTAAACCACAATCCCTTCAGGAATGGCCTTTGTAGAGTGCGTTACTCGGCTACGTGACGCGACAACGTAATCGAGCACTCATGTTCTCTGCCCACCATGGGCGTCACGTAGCTTCGCAACATGACCTACAAGTCTTAACCCGTAGGGTGTACCCTCTGGGGCATAAAGGCATGCTTTTTAATGCCCACGCGTGACCTTGTACGAATTGAGTTCTGAGGGTTGAGGTGTGTGTGGAGCGGCTTCAGCCGCGAAGGATGTACCACCACTGCTATCGCGGCTGAAGCCGCTCTACAATAGGGTCTGAAGATTAGACCTGTTTTCGTAGGTCACGTTGCGCCGCTACGTGACGCCATGGTTGAATCGAGCACGCGTATTTTCGAATGAGGATAATCGTCACGCCGTTAGCACTTAGCACTTAGCACTTAAGAATAAGCACTAGCCTTTCAACTCGCTATCGCCCCTACACACCCTACGGCTTCATCCACGCTTTTGGTGGGTATGGTGCACATGCCATTGGTGTAGGTCGGTACTACGTAGGAAACGCCTGAAAATTCTACTTTAACCCCGCCTGCTACGGCGGCAATTCTTCCTGGCAAATGTGCTGCCAAATCAGCGACTGAGGGTACTGAACCTCGTTCTAGCAGGGTGTCATGGGCATCTTTTACGGCAACGCTGTGTTGCCAGAGCGAGTCGTCTTTTTTTTGCTGGGAGGCATCTACGTAAGTAGGGATGGACATGGCGCCTACGACACCGATAACGACCATACCAATCATCATTTCAATGAAGGTAAACCCGCGTGTATATTTTTTCATTTTTTTATCCCCTGCTCCCGAGCAACAGCCACCCGTCGAATGGCAATTTCTACATGAATATCTTCACTCTATTTAGCGGCGCGCTCGGTTGAGGCTGGAAGGACGAGTACCTAATCTGTGACCGGAGTCACATTATCTCGCACAGGAGCCGCCATTCATTTTGTAACATTAGAATGGCTCTCACTTTTCCGACGGGTTACTGCTGCATATGAAAAGGATACCCCGATGTGTAGAAGACGCTGTAAATACCGCTGACACTTCTATACACGGGGGGTTTCTACTGATTCATAGGGTAAAATACAAGCCGATGTGAGAACCGCATATCAGCATCTTCTTAAAGCGCTACTTGCTCCTGCCGAAGCGCCGCACCAATGGCAGGTAAACACAGAGCCTGTTGGGCCGCAGAAAGTGGCGCCTTGCATTCCAGGATTTCACTGAGATCCAAATGTCGCACAGACATACCCAGAGCCTGATTCAGGTATTCATCGAGACCTTCCACCGGGACTTCTGTAGGCGCTATTACCAAGCCAGCTACTGGCGGCTGAGAGAAATAACGGTCGTAATAATCCAACGAACGCTGTACTTCCAGTACCAGATTATCAAAGGTGGCATTGCCTTCTATTTCATTTTCCAACCCCAAAGCAGAATCATTCGTGACGCTCTGATTTAAATACTGATAACCAATATCCAGTGTGCGGGCAAAATACAATGTTGATTGTCGTGCAACCACAATCAAACCACGATCCCGGGTGAGATAGATCATCGCGACACCCGCTTCATTTTCCGGCAACCGGGCAATGATATTTCGTAATACCATTTCCGGAATATCAATCGTGGCCAGATTCGCATTAGCTTCTTGTAATTGGTCCACATGTTTACGCACTGCGGATAATCGGGAAACCACAACATACAATTTATTTTGCTGACTGCTGGCACCACTCGTGGGCGCATCGAAAACATCTATTACAGCATCATCAATATGAAAATCGATTAAATCTTTCACTTGCCAGCGTACTGCGGCACGTAATTCATTAGGCGGAACATCTGGTGCATCAACACTCAGCACACTGTATTCACCTAATCCCATAACCGTAGTGCAGTCATATTTAGAAAGACTGAATTCTTTACTTTTTTGTAACAGGAGTTTTTCGTGGGCGACGCCGTCTTCCCAGGGGGAAAAGTCACAGATTTTCAGCTGTGGTTTTTCATCACCAAAGTGTACACTGACAACCGCCACACCGGCTTCACCCGGCACCACGGCGGCCACTGTTTTCTTTTTATTTTTCCCTAATAACGAAAACATAAATCAAGCTCCACATTTATATTCAATTCATTTTCAGTAAACACTGTATTTAAAAAAATCCATAATATTAACCGTTATGGCATATATTGAACCACGATCGTTCTTTGTGTTCTTGGGTTGGTTAATGTTCCACCCGCAGTGCCTATACTGGTTATGATATATAAAACCTTTCCGCCACCAAAGTTGGTTGTCGTTACGTTGACATCAAACCATGCGGAGTCCGTCACAACCACTTGATCAGTCGCCGTTGTACCACTGTTATAGACGCTCCATTCAATTCCGCTTTCGGCGGCGTAAAGTGCTTGCGAGGAATACCATTCATCGATGGTTTCTTCGGAGCCGATCACCAACAATTGCGTCATCAACCCGCCCAAGGCTGCCAGGGCAGTAATAATAAATATCGCCGCAATTAATGCTGCACCACGCTGGCGGGAAAACACCGGTTCTTTCAATACCACCTTATTTATTAGCGGCACATAAACTTTTGCCTTTATCCTAGAAAGATCAGTTGGGCGCGGAAAAAACTGGCCAAATAAGGATGTGCGTAGTGAATTCAAAAATTGCGTGCTCACCTTATTGGTGATAAGAAAATTTTTTAGTTTGCCAGATGCATCAGGCGCTCGCCTAAGAGCGCCTATTTTTTGGTGTGTGGATTTCCGTGTTCCAACTGATTTTTCTAGGTTTATGGATGCCTTCACGCATGATTTTAGGGCTGGATGTATAGATGACTTCATGGTGTGTTCCTCACATGAAACTCTCGATACAATTGTATCGTCTGCCCCGTAGTGGAATCTGCCAATAGTAAGTTTATGCGCAGCACGCCTGTTGATTGTGGAGTGCCCGGCGCATAAGAAAATGCCACTGTAGTAACGCCATTCACCAAAACAGGATCAGTGCTGCTCCAATTTACTGCCGTGTCGTATGCACCCGCTGCTGCGTTATACCAATGAAGAATGTTGCCACTCAATCCTACTTCTATGGTTCGATCGGCAATTGAAAAATGTTTGCCTGGCGACTCAACCGTAAACTGCTGGCCTGTGAAATTCATAATGCGACCATTGAGTGTGCCATCATTCCCTGCGCCTAGATTCGTGGTAGCAGAAATACTGGTTAGGGCAATAGAAGAATTTCCCGCCTGTAAATTGGCGGGCGAGGTATTTCCGATCACCAACACGTCGCCCGCGGTAAAGGCCACCCCAGTACCGACGGCATACAGTTCAGTGAGATTGGCATTTTTACGAAAGCGGCGATTGGTACGAGAAAACTCGGCGCCAAAATCGTCAAAGCGTTCAACATATCGACCCCCTGCACGACTGCGCATAAATTCAATGCCGGTGCCCGATGACAGTACCGACAAACTGTTCGGCACGGCCAGACGCACTTCTCGCGCCAACCGCTCCAATGCCAGGCGACCCTTATCAACCAGACTCGCTCTTGCCTTACTGTGGGTATAAGCCTGCATGGCCTTGCTAATGAAGGGTGTGAGGATGCCGGCAATGATGCCCAACAAAACAATGACCGTAATCATTTCTATGAGGGTAAAGCCTTTTAAAAACCTGCCGCTTTCGTTATTCCGCCCCAACATCAAAAATTCACTCGGTATGCTGAAATGCTGATGGCTTCATTGTTAGTCGACGTTACCGTTACCGTAATCAAACGCACATCGGCTAGGGGAATGGTGTTCCAGTTCGCGCCCGGTTGAACCACGGTTACGTCCACGGTAAATCCTGTGTAACCTGGCATATCGACGCCATCTGAATCCTGTGGAGGACTTTGCGAGAGGCTGTGGTAATCGTCAATGTCATCATAAAGCGAGCGACTTTCGCCGTCAGTACCAATCGCAATCGCTCCTGGCCCTGTGGCACACGAAGCACCGGTATTAACACAACCACCTCCCAAAGGCGTTGCCTCGTTCCACTGCTTACGGAGAATTTCATCCATAAAGGCATTGGCGACAGCCAATGCCTTTTGACGCAGATACGGACGATGACTGCTTCCGACATTAGTGGTAAACAACGCCGTCATTCCCGCCATCATCGCGCCCACCAATACAATGACAATGACAACCTCAACCAATGTAAAACCATTTTGTATTGGCTTACGATACAACAATTGTTGAGAAGAAAATGTCACCGGGTAAACCCCGTCACGTCTTCCACTGTTACAGAATCACTGTTCGAGCCTTTGCTCAATGTGATCGTGACAGGTGAGCCTAGCCCGGGGTCTCCGTAGGCATTAAAAATAATGGTCGCGCTGGTATCCAGGGTTATGTCAGTCCAGGTTTTTGTGTATCCCAAAGTACCATCGATGGGATGAACAATATCCACGCCACCTTGAGTGACGGTGTAGCCTGTCCCTGTGATGTCGATTTGGTAATTTACTGCGCCGGAATGACTCATGGACTTGTCTTGTGCATAGCGAATGGCCTGCACCAGTTCTCCAGAAGCCGCCACCACATCGAAAGCATTGCGATTAAATTTGCTCACCGCAAACACAGAGAGTACCCCCATAATAACGATCACCATAACTAGCTCGATCAGGGTGAATCCCGATTGATGTTTGTTCCGATAAAAAAACATCACGGTGCTTCTCGCCAGTACAGGTAACGATCATCCCCGCGAAATATTCCAAAGGTGGCCGTTGCGGAGGTATTGTCATCATATGAATTACCGTCTGACAATTGATCTACGCCATCGTAATCAAACTGTAACCAACTGGGCCAAACGGTTGTAACAGCGCTGCTGCCCCCTGGGCTACCGGCTCCCGTCAAGGTTAAGGTAAGGTCACCTACACCACTGACTAATGACACGGGGCTGGCAGGTGTCGATGTGGCAGTAATCACACTATCGATCTTTGTATAACTGTAACTGGAGCATGAATCATCGGTATTGATTACCCAGGTTCCCGCGGCATTATAAAACCAGCTACCCAAAGGCATTACCAGACTGTCACCAACCTGGCTCATGGTGCCATGAACATCTTGGGCAAAACCTCGACCAAAGCGTTGTGAGTTTCCCGCAGGGTTAATGTCACGCGGCGTATCAGTGGACGATGCCTCGCCGTCGTTCACTGCGGTTAATGTTATTGTCAGGTCGTTGGTGAATGGTACAATCAGACCTGCACTGCGGTCATAAGCAAAACTGTCGGCGCTTGCTCCGCCAAGTGTAAAAGTTAGCGAACCATCGGCATTATCAATGCGCGCCAGTGTTCCCACCGTGGATGTGACATTGATCGCCAGAACACCATCTTCATCTAACTGAGTATTATCCGCCGCCGGATACGTAAGGCTGACACCACCAACGGCCAACGTGGCCCAGGCACCGGTATAATTTGTCGTTGTGGTATTCACTGCACTTTGTGCCGTCGCGGTAACGGTCGGGTTACCCAAATAAGAAAAACTTTCTCCAATATAGGTAAATGCCATGGCACTTGTACACGCATTGGAAAAGCTTCCATCGGTACGTGCCGTCACAAAGTGATTGGGATAAAACCGACCCACGTTGGCACTCGTGGTGCCAATGACGTCACCTGCGCCGAGGTAATTTCCATCATTGACACTTGGCGTCAAGGTAATGATGCCTACCTCATCCCAATGGAAATCTGTCCCGGTATCGACACCGTTTACAAAACCCGAAAACCCTGTGGAAAAAATAATGGCCGGATTAGCGGCCGCACCGGCGGCAATAAGGGTGGGCGTCAGCAACACAGATTCTGTTGGGCTTTCCCGTCCATAATTAGGCGTTGCAACACCCAATGCATTCACTGCCGTGACCGTGACAGAAAAATTAGCACCTGCGGCCATAAAAGCTGCGCCGTTTTCATCGATCGCAGTTCCGGGGTTAGCAAAACTATCGCTGCTACGTTCGATTGCACTTAAGACGAAACCGGCAGGCCTGACGACAAAGGCACTACTGGCCCCGCGAATGCCCGTGGGTAAATCAACCGTCACCGTGTCGTCCTTCATATCCAAGGTGATCTGACCTACATCGGGATAATTAACCGTTACCTCTGCCTGACCATTGGTGAACGTCACTGACTGGGCAGAACCGCCATTCGCTGCAGCCTCATTGGAAAAAGCATCGATGCTGTTGATGGCGACAGGCAAAGTACCCGTACCGGGATTGTTATAGGTCGACCAGAACTTCAGGTTCTTTGCACCCGTGTATTCTTCAATAATTCCGCAAACAGGGTCAGTGGGTGTCTGCCCGTAGGCGGCCAGCGCTAACTGGACATTACTGGCGGCGGTTTGTGCGGGAATTATAGTGTCCACAACACCTAAGAAAGGGACCGCCAGGGGAATGGCTGTCACGGTAAATCCAGATGGCGAGAAAACCAGATTACCTTCGCTATCATCGTCGCGAGTTGCGCCATCGTAGGCGTCTATATTAATACTGGGCGTACCGGTTTGATAGTCAAGATCAAAAATGGCGACGCCCAAATCAGCGGCATCATATGTATAGGCTGCTAATCCATCATTTGCCGTTGCGTCATTAAAATTTAGCGCGGTTCCCGTATTCAAAGTCCAGGTACCGGTTCCACTTTGTGTGTCGAGAATAATGGACCCGGTATAGCCAGTGTAGTCACTACCATCGACCTGTTTGGCCGTAACGGTGATGGCTTCAGCCAGACAGTTTATGCCCACATTGTCATGCGAAATAAGAAAATGATCCAGAGTTGAAGCACAAGGATGGGTGGCATTCATATCCGTAATAATTTCTGCCGAAGTCAGTACAAAGTTATAGATCCGTGTTTCATCAATAGACCCATTGGCAGAGTTCCCGGTCATACCTCCAATCTGATAAGTGCTACGGTTATCACCCAGATAAAGGGTATCCATATTTCCCAACACGCCGTTGGTGGAAAAGGTTTGATCGTCATCCAAACTACCGTTGATATAAATTTGCAGTTCGTCATTGGGCATATCCCAGGTAATTGCAATATGCACCCAAACATCCGCCGCAAAATTATTATTTCCACCCTCGAAGGCATAGTCTCCGTCGGCAGTGTCTTCTAATCCAAAGCGGAGACGGCTATCATTTTGTAACGTCAGAAAAAAATACTTTTGGCCGGACGCCGTAGTAGAGGCATCTAATAACTGGCGATCACCATTGTTACCATTCCAGTTAACATTGCTTTTATACCAAAAATCAATAGTTCCGACATTACCAATATCACTATCGACATCAATACCGGTATCAATGGCGTCATAAATGGTGTTTGAATTATTGAATGGGATCTCCGCGTAACCACAGGTGCCTGGATTACCCGCTATGGCCGGATCAATATTATCGGGTACGGCATTACCCACTGCGCCTCCATCATTTCCGTTACCGCTGCTGTCGGTCACGACTCCCCAGCTGGTTTCATCAAGATAATAAATGGCCACAGGGGCCGGTGGGCCTTGAATGCAAACATCATCAATATGCCAGTAATCGAAATCGGAACCACTACCGCCACTCAATGAAAAACGAACTTTGAAGGCGCTGTGTAATGCAGCAACAGGTAATAAATAATTACGGGTATATATTTGGCCCGTGGTGCCATTACCCGCGAAAGTCTCAAGTGTTACCCAACTGCCTGAATCATTGAAATATTCTACGCTGAGGTCTTCGTTATTGTCGGGGTCTTCACTAAAACTATCATCACCACGACGTATCCACACGTTAATGTACGCAGTAGGGACTGCGGATAAATCAATATCATAAGAACTGACAGTGACGGCACCCCAGCGTAAAAACAAACTATTGCTCGCGGAGTTAGCCGTTTGACTACCGATACCGGCCGTACCACCGGAATTCACAATCTGCCAATTACTCAGACCACTTTCGAAATCATCACAAAAGGGAAAGGAGAGCGTTGGCGGGCCTGCTGTCTCTGTCAACACAACATCGTCGACATGCCAATAGTCCCAGTCAACGTCATCACCGCCCGCCTGTCTGAAACGGAATTGAAACACGGCGTGCAGTGCATCAGAAGGAAAAGACAACGTCGGCGTAAAAATTTCACCTGGCGTGTCCCCCGCCACATATCGACTTAATTCCTGCCAACTACCGACATCATTCAGGTACTCAATAATAAAATCTTCCGTACCGGCCACTTCCGGGTCTTCGCTAAAAGCATCTGAACCCCGCCGTACCCAAAGATCCAGTTGCGCCCCTGCCAGTGCCGAAAGATCAAACGTTCTGCTGGTCACATAAACAATATTCCAGCGCGTGAATAATGAACGAGTGCCTGAGTTCGCAGTTTGCGTACCAATCGCCGCATCACCGCCACCCGTGGTATCTACGGTCCAGTCGCTTCCCAATGTCGCACGTTCAAAATCATCCGTGAAAAGTACATCACCAGGTGCCGCAAAAATAGCATTTGAAAAAAGCAGCAAAAAACCCACTATGGCTGTCAGTAGCGTCTGTAAAAATATTATTTTTCTTTGTTTTTGCATAAATTATATTGCTGGCTATGGCTATGGTGATATTAATCCGCCTTTAAAAAAATAAGCCAGGTGGCTTTCGCGACCTGGCTTAGTAAAGACTCTACAAAATCCGTTAATAGACATTAACGGTCGATTGCAAGCATTGACGAAAACTATTATTAACAACCAGACGTTGTTGATGTAATCGTTGGAACACCATCTGCAGCAGCTGGGTCTGTGTAGGACACCAAACAGCTAGCCTGTAACGTAAACGTAGCAGGTGGGCCGGCAGCAAAAGTAAATCCTGCTGAATCGACGGCGCCATTTATTGAAATGTCTTCAGGGTATGAAAAAATGGTGTTTTGAGTAACACCTCCCTCAAGAGTAACCGTTCCCGTTGCAGTAGAGCCACTTTGACCGTTCACCAGAGCTTGTGCATGTACGATTGTCGATGCCGCACGCACTGCGCCCAACATTCCGTTAACAGATGCAACTCTGGCATTGCCGCTCATATCAGCAAACTTTGGCAGCGCAGTTGCGGCCAAAATACCTAAAATTACAATCACCATTACCAATTCAATTAATGTAAAACCACTTTGATTTTTCATCCGTCCAATCTCCAAACTTAAATTGTCCAATTCATTTACGCCAACCAGCTTCCCTGTTTGCCGTACTCTTGTTTGCCTACTGTGTATCCCCTATTCGATGTAACTATCGGTCTTTCTTGACTTATCTTTAAATTTAAACTTGCCTCATTAGGTTAAGTAATGCTCTTTACAATAACAAACCCTGAAATTCAGCTACTTAATGGCCACATCAGCCAGATTCCACATGGGTAGGAATACGCCCAAGGCTAGTACCAATACGATCCCAGCGATAAATACCGTTAATATGGGTTCTATACGCGCACTCAGTTTATCGATGTCATTTTCCACTTCGGCTTCATAAAATTCTGCCACTTCTGACAATAAACTATCGATGGCACCGGTTTCTTCACCCACTGCCATCATCTGCATGACCAGACCATCAAACAATCCCGTGGCACCGGCGGTACGGGTAATCGACTCACCACGCTCTATGCCGGTTTGCATACCTAAAATGCGTTCTTCAACATAGGCATTATCCAATGCCTTCGCCACCACGGTTAGCGCCGTAATCAAGGGAACGCCTGCCCCCGTTGAAATGGCAAATAAACGGCAAAAGCGTGCCATTGTCGCGCGATAAATGATCTCTCCCACAATAGGAACTTTAAGCTTGTATTTATCCCAACGATAACGACCTTCATCCGTTTTGATGTACTGTTTCACGCCAAAAAATACCGCAATGAGAATGCCAAGCAGGACCGGCCAGTGAGCAACGGTAAAATTGGAGGATTCCAATAATATAAGGGTTGCCCAGGGTAGCTCGGAACCAAATTTTGCAAATACACTGGCAAACGTAGGAATGACGAACAGATTGATGATGGCAACGGCGATACTAATGGCAATAAGCACAAAACTGGGATAACGCAATGCCGATTTTATTTGCGCACGTGTGCGTCTGTCACGCTCCAGGTAACGCGCCAGCTGTATAAAAATTTCATCCAGCTTACCCGTTGTTTCACCGATGCGAATCATAGATACATAAAACAATGAAAAGATTGTCGGTTGTTCACTAAAAGACGTCGCCAAATCACGACCCGCTTCGAGGCTCACCGTAATATTTTTAATGGCTTCTGCCAGAGTTTTATTTTTGGTAGACTGAGAAAGACCATGCAATGCACTAAGCAAAGGAACACCGGCTTTAGTCAAACTATGCATTTGCCGCGAAAATTGAACGATGTCTGTATCGGTTACTTTTTCGACAAATAAATCACCGAGATTTATTTCTGTAGCGGCACCGGTCTTTGCCACTTCTATTTCTATGGGTGTTATACCGCTTTCCAGTAATTGCGACGCCACAGCATCCGAACTTACGGCTTCGATACTGCCTTCGATAGAATCGCCTCGATGGCCACGGGCTTTATATTGAAACAAGGGCATATTCGGCTTAACCTGATCAGTTCTTACCTAGTTAACTCTTATAAATTCAACTCTTACTTATTCACGTCTTTATTACTTACTAATAATCCAGTAGAAAAGGATACCCTGTATTCTGAAGCATCAGCCGCAGGGATGCGGCTGTTGAGCCTACAGGGATGTATTTACGGCGTCTTCTGAATGCAGGGTATCCTTTTCTTGTGCACCAGAAGTAACTCTTTACTAATCAACCCAGCCGCTAATGCGAATAACTTCCTCAATAGAGGTCACATCCTGCTGTGCCAGGGCTATACCGTTTTCCACTAAAGGAATAAATTCTTTTTGCGCTAATGCATGTTTTTTGAAGGCGACATAATCCTGTTCTCGCAAGGCATCGGCCAGATCCCCCGAAATGTCCAACATCTCATGTACTGCCGTACGTCCTCGGTAACCGGTGTGCCCGCAGGCAGGGCATCCCTTGCCTTGTTGAAAGCTCAAGGCCGCCGCCCGCTCTTCACCAACGGTATTTTTCAACCAACTCAGTTGGCCTGCATCTAACGCATGGGGTTCAATACATTTTTCACAGTTTTTGCGAACCAAACGTTGCGCGATAATGGCATGTACCGCCGAGGCCACTAAAAAACCTTCTACCCCCATATCGATTAAACGCAAGGCCGTGCTAATCGCATCATTAGTATGCAAGGTTGACATAACAAGATGCCCGGTGATGGAAGCACGTAATGCTATTTCTGCCGTTTCCTGATCGCGAATTTCACCCACCAGAATAATATCCGGGTCTTGCCGCAAAGTGCTGCGCAACACTCGCGCAAAATCCAATCCGATCTTTGGGTTTACCTGTACCTGATTAATCCGCGGCAATCGATATTCCACAGGATCTTCTACGGTGATAATTTTCTTTTCCGGTGTGTTTAATTCGTTCAGTGCCGCGTAAAGGGTTGTGGTTTTACCACTACCGGTGGGCCCTGTTACCAACAATAATCCATGCGGACGGTGTATCGCCTTTCTGATGCGCACTTTTATACCGTCAGATAAGCCAATATGATCCAAACCCTGAACACCGGCGGAATGATCCAGTAAGCGCATCACTACCGCTTCGCCGTACTGTGTTGGTAAGGTGGAAAAACGAACGTCTATGGCCTTTTTTTTCAGTTTGATATTAAAGCGACCATCTTGTGGTAATCGACGTTCGGCAATATCCAGGCCTGCCATTAATTTTAATCGTGATACCAGCGCCGGTACTATGGCCTTTTCATCCATGACTTGTTCATGCAACACTCCATCAATACGGCGGCGTATTCGTAGAACTGATTCATCCGGTTCAATGTGAATATCCGATGCATTCGCGGCCATGGCATCTTCAAACACCGTTTCAATCAAACGTACCACGGGTGCATCTGACTGGCTGACTGTCTGATTTAACGCACCCAGATCAAAAACATTTTCAGCAATGTCCTCGCCAATTTCCGTTGCCAGGTTTTGAATTTCTGTGCCATGCTGATAAATACGATCGATTGCAGCAACAAGATCCCCTTCTTTAACGACAGCAACTTTAATCGGCCCTTTTACAACACGCACTAAATCATCATAGGCAAAGATATTCGTAGGGTCGGCCATTCCAACCAATAACCCATCTGGCGTTTCTTCCAGCGCAACCGCTCTGAAACGTCGCGCGGCTGTTTCGGGTAATTTTTTAACAACATCAGGTTTGAATTGAAAAGTGCTCAAATCAACAAAAGGAACATTCAACTGTCGGGATAGCAGGCTTAAAACATCGTCTTCTTTAACATACCCATTTTCAATAAGAACACGCCCCAATTTGTGTCCTGATTTTTTCTGCTCATCCAACGCAGCAGTTAACTGAGATTCTGATATGAGCTTGTGCTCGACCAGCAAGTCACCCAGACGAATTCGTTTTGGTTGCGCAGACATCGTTATTCCTCAAAACCATCTGCATACAGACTATCTGTATCGAAATTATCAACGCTATCAACGTCACCAAAGCCATCAATTGAGGATATAACTTTATTCCCCCTCAAACCCTTGCCCGCTTCGAGAAGTGCCAAGCCTGTCTTTAATGCCGATATACGCGAGTCCACATAACGTATAACTTCGGGTGTTAAACCGCCGGCACGATAGGCCTGCTGATATGCGGCCAATGCCTTTATCGACTCACCCATCGCATCCTGTGACATTCCCAAGCCCATCCACCAGGTGGCAACGCCAGGTTTAACAACCAGAATTTCCTGGTATACCCGTGAAGCTTGCGCATATTTCCCCACGCCTCGATATAGAGCGGCCAACAAGGAAAAGTATTCGGTATCCTTTGTGACATTGGGTTGCGCCCGTTCCAAGACACCCAGTGCAGTTTCATTATTACCCTGATCCATCAAAACCCTTGCATAAAGTTTTGCCAAAGGGGCGGACTCAGGCTGCAAACGTAACCCTTCAATCAATTTCTCTGCTGCTTCACTCACTCGCCCAGCATTCAACAATAGTGCCGATAATGTTTCACGGGCTCGCACATTGGACGGCTCGTATGCCAAAGCTTCTTCCAATGCTAACCGGGCATACAATTGATCACCACGCCCCATTAGATTCACTGCACGTTGAAAAGCAATATTGGCCTGCTGTTGACGACTTAAAGGAAGCACCGTTTTCGTTACACGTTCTTCAGGCAATACATTTGTGTCCTGATCGACATTTTTAGAATGTGTGGAGGTCGAAAAGTCACTGACGCCCATGCTATTAACCACCGCAGGTATCGAGAGCATGTTTGTACTCATTGATACGCTCTGATTTATGGTAGCGTTGTTATCAGCAACTTCTTCATGGTTTTTTACGAGGAATTTAGCAGAGGACTTTAGAGGTTCCTGTATATCTACACTACCCTGTTTTTGAAGTAAATCACGTTTTTTGGAGGTTTCCTGCCTGCTCACCGTTATCACTGACAATGCTAATTTAACATCTTCAGAGAGTTTGTTAATGTCGTCTGAAATTTCAGCGATTTCCGTTGAAAAATCTACAGCGCCAACGGCTTTACCGTCTTCCAAGGATTTTATAGGTTCAAACAATACCGCGTTTACCGATGCTCCTGAAATCGGTTTATTGAGTACCGGGCTTTCTACAGCGTTTTTTGTAAAATTATCGACATTACCATTAACACTGTTGACTTCCGTTAATGTTGATTGTAAAAAATGCACTACTGAAAATACCACAACAATCAGTAGTAATAATTTAAATCCGAAACCAATAATATTTTTTACGGGGGGCGGATGTGCATTTACACCACTTGCACTCAATCCACCCAGTGCAGACACGCCCATGCTGACGGTTCGGCGTTGTTCCAGATCTTGCAACATTTGATTGACTAAACTCATTACCTTAGCCTCCAAAGCTCATTGCAGCCGCTGCCGCGCCGACCACTGAGAGAACCGCTGCGCTCATTCGGGTAAAGCTGGTTGTTGTTTTGATGTTCGACACGTTCATAACGGCGTCTGTATCATCCGCTGCCGCACGGACGTGCTGCGCATTAATCACCAATAACCCCTGTCCATACGCCACCATCAATGATTTATGGGCAAGGACATTGATAATTCTGGGGACTCCTGTACTGAATTTATGCAGAAGTTTCATTGATTCATCACTGAACAATGGCCGCCCATTATAACCCGCCACTAATAAACGGTGGTTGAGGTATCCAGCGATTCCTGAACCATCGATAGCACTAAGATCATAGGAAAATGTAATACGCTGACGAAGCTGACGAAGATTATTTTCGGCCAATCGCTCATCCAATTCGGGCTGACCAAACAAAATGACTTGTAGTAATTTTGTTTTTTCAGTTTCGAAATTCGTTAATAAACGCAGCGCTTCCATACTCTCGTCAGGCAGTGCCTGTGCTTCATCCAACAGCAACACCACCTGTTTACCTTCCGCATTTAATTCGATCAATCTATCATTGATTAATTTCAGTATTCGCTGCTGCCCCATATTTTGTGAACACTTCACCTCGAGCTCGTCGGCCAGCGCCATTCGTAACCCCGCAGGCGTTAGGCAAGGGTTTGGTAAATACGCCGTTACAAATCCTTCTCCCAGGGTATTTAACAACTTCCGACATAATAACGTTTTCCCCGTACCCACTTCACCGCTAATTTTTATAAAGCCTTCACCACTGCGTAATGCTAACAACACAACATTCAGTGCTTCTTGATACGATCCATAACTGTAAAAGAAACTGGTATCCGGTGTGATCGCAAAGGGCATCTCCCGTATTGAAAAATGTTCCAGATACATGATTTTCCCTCTCTTCTCCAACGTCCTGCGTTAAATTAACAGCGCGAATTTATTGGCTCAGTTCAGTAGTGCGATTAAATCTGGTTGTTACTTTATTAACTTCATCTGCCCAGGTTTTATCGCTGTCAATAACAATAGGGCGCAATAATATCACCAGTTCACTTTTTCGTGTCACTTCCTGCTTGTGTCTGAATAAGGCACCGATAATGGGCAAATCACCTAATATAGGAACAGATGAAGTGGTACTTTTTGTTTGATTCTGCATAAGCCCACCAATGACAACGACTTGTCCACTTCGCGCCCTTACGATACTGTCTGACTCCCGAATCGTACTCAGCGCCAGCGGAACACTCAGCTGACTGGTGGCAGACAGACTGATTTGCTTAACACGTTCAGTCACTTCACTAACAGAAGGGTGAATGTGCAAGGTCACAATACCATCGGCACTGATTTGTGGTATTACGTCCAAAGCCACACCCGAAAAAAATGGAGTTAGTTCAACGTTAACCGATTGATTGGTACTCGTACCGCCTACTGAAGAATTGCTATTGGTGTTTACATCCGTCACAAAAAACTCGTCTGTACCGACTTTTATAACGGCTTTTTGATTATTCACCGTAGACACTCGCGGACTGGATAACACATGAACGTCCCCCTGTGTTTCCAGGAACTCTAAAAAACCCGTGAAGTCACCCAAGTTTAAACTCATAGCAAACATACCGCCAAAAGCGGAGGCGACGTCCGATCGTATCCCCGGCAAATTACTGGGATGCAGGGCATCGGTCTGCCCTTGCAAGTTACTTAAGCCTGTATCAAATATGGTTTGTCCACCAAACTGCCCGGCGACAATACTGTTTCCATTACTTTGGCGACCAATGGCAGACCAGTTAACACCAGATTGAAAACCATCACTCAATTCAACTTCTAAAATTTTTGCTTCCAGTATTACCTGGCGCTGAATAACATCTTGTGTGACATTCAAATAACTCGATACCGTCCGCAATTCTGCAGGCATTGCGCGCACCACGACAATGCCGGACTGGGCATTAATTATAACTTTGCGTCCATTTTCATTACCGATAATGGTTTCTAACGCCACCTTCAACTCTAACCAAAAATTGGATACTGATTGCGTACTGACCTGGCTTCCTGACACAACAGAACTCTTTCCCGATGACTGTTTATTATTTGAATTACTTGAATTATTTGACCCGGAATTTGATTTACTGCCACCGGAGTTTTGGACCTGCCCAGAACTTACGCGCACATTCGACAACCCGGAACGTTTGACGTTGAGGTAATCAATCGTAAATATTTTCGATTGTAATACTGCCGGTAACACTTCGTAACCACTCGACGTACGCTTAAATTCATACCCATGTACGTTCCGCACTGATTCCATCACTTCATTGATGGTCACATTTTTTAAACTTAACGAAATTTTTCCTTTAACCTCAGGTGACACCACCATATTATAAGGTGTACCTTTCACTAGACTCATAAAAAATGTTTTTGCATTTGCACGATTAACCGTAATATCAAAACGGCGTTCAACAGGCTTTTGTGATATGCCGGACAATTCAACATTCAAAGCGGGCATTAACGCCGCCGTAACTTCCGGTGGGGGCTCCATTGGCCTGTTAAGGAATACTGCTGAATCTGCATTGCTCTCTTTCAAACTACTCTTTATATCATCGGCTGCACTTTCTCCTCTTGGATTCGGACTTACACATGACGTTAACAGCAGCCCGGTTAACACACTGGAAACCAGCCACATCGTTGCACGCATAAACCGCTTTTCCATTTGCATCTTCAAATCGACATTCTTTGGTTCTGTGTTTGTGTGCGCCGTTTTATGACATCTTTTTTGTACATACATAATCACTTCCTTTGTCCCGGCTTCATTACGCGAGACAACGATTTAATTTTCTTCTTTAGCATAATCAGTGTGACCTCTCGCCCCCGGTTTCTCAGCCGTACCGTAGAAGGCTGTATACTCACTACGGTCGCACCATTAATACGGTCACCTTTACTCACTACCTGATCATTAATGACCGCGGTACGACGACCGGATGACACTAATGTTGAACTTAAGGTCCAACGTGTTCTTTTTGATACGGTACTCATCACTGTCGTTCTTTTCACATCCACCGTTGGTGGGCGCGTTGGATCTTCCAATGATGCCACCGGCGACACCCAGGTCATACATAACAATGTGGCAACAGACACCACCTTCAACTTTAGTGTCAGCACCGACCTGCTATCCACGTTAAACACCGATCCAACCTTCACTTAAACTCAACGTGTGAACCGTAATGGCAACGCGCGCCCTGGGGTATTCCACGACATGATATTCAACATTGTCCCAATACAACCGCCACGGCATTGCTTCAAGTGCTTGTAAGTATTTCAAGGTTTTAAAATAGTCGCCTTCAAATACAATTCGCAAACCGTGTTTATATATTTCCGGACGAGGAGATTCTGTTAATACTTCTCCACCTTTCGTTTCAAGCGATGAGTCTTCAGATTTCTCCGGCGGGAATAATGGTTTTGCACCAAGGCTGACCAACTGGGTTAACCGCAAACCACTGTTTGCCGACAACATATCGCGCAGTACTCTCGCCATCTGCGCTGGCTGGATAAATTCTACGGTCAAATCTTTTTGTTGCTGTTTAAGTTCTGCCAATAATCTGTGCAGCTCTTTTGCCCGGGTTTTAATATTTCCAGCTTCACCGCCTTTTAATGCTGCCGTCATTTCCTGTACTTGCGTATTCAATAAATTTCGCTTTTGAAGTACATCCTGCGTTTTTGTCGTAATCTGCTTTTGCTTAAGCTCTTCGGGATTCATTAATGCGGCATCCCACAACATAAACATCAACACGATTACCGTGGCGGTGATTAACCCTCGCTCACGTAATGTGAACGCTTCAAATCGCTCGGCCCAGGCTGCAATACGATCTTTCACGACGGTTCCTCAGACAAGTGACTGTCAACCGGAGGGACGGTACCGGTATAGACGGTAAAATCGACAAAACGCGCATCCGGTGTTTCACGCAGAATGTGCAGTAACCCAAACTCAGTACCTGTCAGCGCCTTTTCAGTCGAAAGCTGCTGCAAAAAAGTAGGCACCAATTCTGGTTTTAACGAACTGCCACGAATAACCAAGCCTTCCCCGCCCGCCTGTACGGTAAAACCTGTTAACCACACACCTTTAGGTGATTGCCGGGAAAAACTTTCTAAATATGCTGATACACCCTGGCTATAGGTATTGCGTACACGCGTCAGTGCGTAAACCACTTTGCGACTCGCCACCAGCTCTCTCTCCAACCTCGACAACGCCACTTGGGGCGCAGTATCCGTTTTCATGTTGGCTAGACGAGCACTCACTTCAATCAACTGGTTTGAATACCGCGCCTGCTGAATTTCTATTTGCTCCAAATCTGCCGATAACTGGTGTGTTTGGCGCATACTCCAGCCGAATAACATCAACAACATCACACCGCTTAACGCACAAATCTGCAAAAACACCCGGAACGACAAAAGCTTTCGTTCCTTGCGAAAGATGGGCTGAAACAAATTAACTTGCTGGGTAATCACGCCGCGCCGCATTCCTTGTTGGTTTTAAATCGTTTACATCTCGTCAATTTACAGCTCGCCAATGCCGCAAACTTTATGCTACAAACCAGTAGCGACAAGCGGCCCCAAAAGCTTGAATTCCTAAGAGGAATCTCAGGTAAAGCCCCTTTACACATACACCACATACGCGTCAGTGGGTTAAGGTAAGGCACCCCTGAGTGACAGGATGTTTTTTTGATAATGACTCAAGACACACTGATTCACAGCCGGCAAGAAGATACGCTGGCTATTAATGTTCATGACGATGGCACCCATCGCTGGCTGGATTTTGGCGATGGCGCCATTCAAAGCATTATTGACTTAAAAAACCCCCAAACCCTTGCCTCCCCGGTGCATCAAGCCACGATGGCGGGCCTGCTCTTTCTGCCAGCGCCGCAAAGTATGTTACTACTTGGACTGGGTGGCGGTGCCATCGCCCGCTTTATGGCCCACCACCAGCCCACTTGTCAGGGTGTTGCCGTTGAGATTTCCCCGGCCGTGGCGAATATCGCTCGGCACTATTTTGATTTTCCACCCGCCTGGGGGCTTCACCTTGGCAACGCGCGTGAATATCCTGGCGAGACGCACGACGAACCCCCTATTGACTATATAGTGGTGGACATTGCAGAGCGGTTGCACACCCCCGAGTGGATCTGCAGTGAGCCGTTTCTCGCGCAATGTCGCCATAGACTCTCATCTCACGGCGTATTGGCGATTAATCTGGTACCTCATAATGCCGATGAGTTTTCACAACAGCTTGCGGCCATCCGCACGGTTTTTCCCGCCCGCACTCTCTGTCTTTCTGTGCCTGAACATCACAATGTTATGGTGTTCGGCTTTGTGCAACACTCCCTTTTTACCCACATTGCTGAATTACAGTCTCGAATCACTGGTTTGGAGCAACAGTGGCCATTACCCTTCACGGCTTTTCTTGAACGAATGATCCACGACAACCCAGAAGGTAGTGGCGTGTTTTAATGCGTCATTTTGTTCTTTTATCGCCCCTAGTTACCGAACCCTAGGGGCCGTTCTCAATTACCTGAGTAAGCGTGATTCTGAGGTATTTTTCGTGCTGGCACCAAATGTAGGCGCTTTAGGCGAGGCGCGGTGAGGCGTAATAGTCATTCTATTGCAACGAATCGCAACGAATCGCACCACCAAAAGTAGGCGCTCTTAGGCGACAGTAGGCGC
>NVUB02000126.1 GCA_002401775.2 Ectothiorhodospiraceae bacterium | reverse complement strand
TTCGTGAAACACTCTTCCGTCTTCGTCAATCAAATAGGTTGCTCTAAAAGTTACATTTGATCCAACAAGTTCTATTGAGTCATAATTCACCGCGCCTTGCCAGCACGAAAAATGCCTCAGAATCACGCTTACTCAGGTAATTGAGAACGGCCCCTAGTTAAAATATGCGCTTATTCGTGTAAGGCAATAGCGAGCCCAATTGAATTGATACTCTCGCAGAGGCGCAGAGCACGTAAAGGAATGCAAAGACTAATCAATGTTTTCTTTGCGTACTCTGCGTCTTAGCGAGAAAAAGTGGCTTTTGTTAAGTCAGCATCGCTGGATTCCGGTTAAGGACATGCCGGGATGACGAATTATTGATCGTGGATGCGTTATTGCAAAACCCCGAAAGGGAATTGCATTGTCGCGCAGTGCAAACTCCCAAGTTGTTGGAGTAAACTGCGGCAGTCGATACCGGTTATTGTCCTGCGTGGGAAGCTGGCCGCTATTGTTTGCAGTGCCATTTTATCGTTGGGGTCATTGTATGTGGGTACGAGTACCGCATTGTTTATGACCAAAAAATTAGCGTAATTTGCAGGGAGCCGAGCACCTTCAGCATTGTAAATTGCCGCTGGTATGGGCAGCGGTTTTAGCCGGTAAGGTTGACCGTCGGCGGTCGTAAACGCCGCTAGCTCAACGGCCATATTACCGAGCGATGGGTAATGAACATCGGACGGATCTGTACATGCGCTATAAACAATGGTGTTATCAGGGCAAAAGCGCGCAAGGGTGTCAATGTGCCCATCAGTATCATCTCCAAGCAGGAAACCCTGAGTAAGCCACAATACGCGGTCGGCACCGAATTCATTTTTTAACCGGTTTTCAGTTTCCCTTAACGATAAATCAGGATTGCGATTAGCATTGTTTAAGCAACGGGTTGTCGTAAGCAGAGTGCCCTGGCCATCGGATTCAATACTGCCACCTTCGAGTACCATTGGCCGGGTACGCACAGGGCAATGGGGAAAATGATGATCGCTGTGCAAGTGGCGAGTGAGCAGGTTGTCGAGCGTAGAAGGGTGTTTTTCACCCCAGCCATTAAAGGTGAAGTCCAGCAGTTGATACTCAAACGGTGTGTAATTACCGCCGGAACTGCGAAGGGTAATCGGGCCCGTGTCTCGCACCCAACTATCGTTACTGGGGGCAATTGCAAAACGAAGATTATCGATAGTGCTGACGGCGGTTAATTGTTGCCCAATGTGTTTTCGGTGAGCGTCATCAAAACACACCACCAAGGCTATTTCATGTTGGCTGATGGCAGATACTATCTCACGATAGGTTTCTTCTACGGCAAGCAGGTGGCCAGCCCAATCGCTTTGTGAGTGTGGCCAAACCAGCATTACGCCGCTTTGCTGTTCCCATTCTGCCGGAAGATGGATGTTGCCCATAAGAGGAATGCAGCATTCTATTGGCGGTTAAACCGCCGATTGGTCAGTGGAGTCGTTGCTGTTTGGTCGGCGGAAATGAGGATTGATTTGCGCTGTTTTCACCATATTATCTTTGGTCTGCACAATTTCTACCGGATAACCTGCCAGCATCAA
This sequence comes from Ectothiorhodospiraceae bacterium, assembly GCA_002401775.2. Taxonomy (GTDB): domain Bacteria; phylum Pseudomonadota; class Gammaproteobacteria; order SZUA-152; family SZUA-152; genus SZUA-152. Next base: position 7,237 of record NVUB02000126.1, on the reverse strand, counting down.
ACTCGTACCCGGTACCGGGATACTTTCCATGTGCTCGGTGATCAGACCGCTAAAGGTTTTGGGCCCGTTGGTGGGTAACTCCCATTGCATGACACGATTAAGCTCACGAATAGAGGCGCTACCGTCCACCAGGAAGGTTCCATCCGTCTGGCGATGGACTTCCTTAATGTGAATGGAGGGGTCTGAGGTGAATTCACCGACGATTTCTTCGAGAATATCTTCCAGTGTCACCAGTCCTTGCACGTCACCATATTCATCGACGACGAGCCCGCTACGGCGCTTTTCCCGCTGAAAGTGCAAAAGCTGTTTATTGAGGGGCGTACCTTCGGGGACAAAATAGGCAGACTTGATCCAGCGATTCAGATCATCTTTGCACGATTCTTTTTGAGTCAGTAAATGCAGGATATTGCGTACATGAATGACACCTACAACATTGTTGATGTCGCCGTTATACACCGGCATGCGGGTATGTTGAGTATTGGTTAATTGCTGGAGGATATCGTCCCATTCATTCTCCAGATCAATGCCGACAAGTTCATTACGCGGCACCATAATGTCATCCACTGTGACTTTTTCCAGATCCAGAATATTGGTGAGCATCATTTGGTGACGACGAGGGATCATCGCGCCAGCCTCCGTCACCACCATACGCAATTCTTCACTGCTCATTGCCTGAGTGGTCGCCTGGTTGACGTTAATGCCACCGAGCCGCAACAGACCATTGGCCGCAATATTAACTAACCACACGAAGGGATAAAGCAGCTTCAGTAAGGGAGAGAGAACCCAGGTGGCCGGAAAAGCAAACCGCTCCGGGTGCAAAACGGCCATAGTTTTGGGCGTAACTTCTGAAAAAATCAGAATAATCAGGGTCAGTATGCCAGCCGCAATGGCGATGCCTGCCTCACCGTATAAACGTAACGCGAGGATGGTAGCAATAGAAGATGCCAGGATGTTAACAAAGTTATTACCCAGCAATATGAGCCCGATCAACCGGTCAGGGCGCTCCAGTAGTTTTGCCGCACGAATAGCACCACGGTGCCCGGTTTTCGCCAGATGCCGCAGGCGGTACCGGTTTAAGCTGACCAGCCCGGTCTCAGACCCGGAAAAAAAGGCGGAAAGGATAACGAGAAAAACGAGTGCGCCAAGTAAGGCGGATATGGGAATGTCGTTCAAGAAGCGTTGTGCCTCGCAATCAATGCGTTAAAGAATATGTAGGAGGAAGTGGGTGACGTGTCAAGTTGACCGGGGGGTAATTGCAGGTATTATCATTATTGATGTTATCAGGCGACCTATCATATCGGCAACCCGGAGGGGATGTTTAACATCCTCTCTAGCGTCCTAACATGATCTCCGTCACCCATTTACTGCCCATATAAGCCAGCAATAAGACGAAAAAGCCGGAGAGTGTCCAGCGAATGGCAACACGCCCGCGCCAGCCGAATTTCCAGCGCCCCCATAACAGCGTGGCGAACACAACCCAGGCAGTGATGGAAAGCATGGTTTTGTGCACCAAATGCTGGGCAAACATGTCGTCAAGATAAATAACACCACTGATGAGTGAAAGCGTTAGAACCGCCAACCCAAGCCCAATGAGCTGAAACATCAGCGTTTCCATAGTCTGCATGGGGGGCAAAGCACGGATAAAACCACCGGGGCGTCTTTCTCGCAGATGTTTGTCCTGAATAGCCAGTAATATGGATTGAACGGCAGCAATACTCAACAGGCTATAAGCCAATACTGACATCATAATGTGCAGTTTGAGTTCCAATACCTGAACATTGGCCAAGGTGTGCTGCGAAGGAAAGATCATTTCCAGAGAAATAGCGATGCTGGCAAATGGCAATAAAAACACACCCAGGCTTTCGATGGGGTTGGAGAATGACGCCAATAACACCAACAAGGCAATTAACCAGGTAATGAGCGATAACGCGACGAAAAAGCCAATATTCAGGCCGCCATCCACAAACAGGGTGTGATATAGCGTTATCGCATGAAAAACGACAGCCACTAGACCGATTAAAATAATCTGTAGCTTGCTTAAGCCGCCTGGTTTCTCCGGTTTGGTCCGGTCATGGAACAAACGTCTGGCCAATAACAGGCCAGAAACAGAGTAGAGGACAAAGGCGATGATGCCTGTATATGTTTGAATCATTGGGTATCGTAACTATTCGTTAACATTATAACTGTTCGTTAAAATCGTAATTATTGGTTGAAAAGGTGGGTAACACCGCAGCAGAACGGGTCGGTAGTATCTACGCCACTTTTCTTTGTGAGCGTATTAAGTCGTTTCAAGGGCTTGTTTGTCAATGTTTTTCACGATTTTGTGATGTGTCACAGTGACAAAATGGCAGAACTGGCTAAATATTCATAATTGTTATGCCGCTAATGCCAACAGTCGAAATGTTTTCGGTCTGGTTGAATGAACGGTTGAATCGAAAATTGGCCAATAGTGTGAATGTGTAAACATAATGCTGAAGGGTAAAATGGAGTAAAGGTCTAGCTGGAATGTTCCGCTATCATCCTGTAAATTCAGGTGAATTTTTGGAATCACGTTTTATGTCAGACCTTGGACCCAACATTGGGTAGTTTTTAAGCAGTATATTGGATAGTGATAGTGGCATTCATGGGTGAGCTATGAAATTGCGCGTTTTAGGATGTAGTGGCGGTGTGGGTAATGAGTTAAAAACCACCTCTCTGCTCGTTGATGACGACATATTAATCGACGCCGGCAGTGGCGTGGGTGAGTTGACGCTGGATGAAATGCGCAAAATTCGTCATGTATTTCTGACCCACTCACATCTCGACCATTTTTCATTTTTGCCCTTGCTCGTCGATAGCATCTTCCCCAGTATTCGTGACGCTCTGGTGGTTCACGGCCAGCCTGTAACATTGAAGGCCCTGCAAACACACGTTTTTAACTGGACCATATGGCCTGATTTCGCCAAATTACCGACGGAAGATAAGCCCGTGATGCGCTACCAAGAGCTGACACCCGGCGATACCTTCGAACTGGATGGGCGCAAATTGGAGATGATTGGCGTCAACCATATTGTTCCCGGTGTCGGTTACCGAATGGAATGTGACACCGGTGCTTTTGCCTTCAGCGGAGACACCACCACCAATGACAACTTATGGAATGTACTGAATGGCTACGACCGCCTCGACTTACTGTTAGTTGAAGCAGCCTTTGCCAATGCGGATATTGACCTCAGTAAACGCTCGGGTCATTACACGGCTGACCTGTTAGCCGCCGACCTGAAAAAACTCAGACACAAACCCGATATCTACATTACCCATAACAAGCCAGGCCATGAAACTGTGATTATGTCCGAGTGCCGCCAGGCCATTAGTGACCGAAAAGTCGCAGCAGCAGAAACTGGACTCGTTTTCACGCTATAATCCCCCCTAAAATTAGTGACGAGACACTCGTTACGAGTAGCTAGTGGGCTTCATGCCCGGTCGATGTCGACCTTGTTACCATTTCTATACCTCGAAAAAACGGGAAAAACTATGTTTGATAGCCTCAGTGAACGCCTTGGCGCCACCCTTAAAACGCTACGTGGCCAAGCGCGCCTCACCGACTCCAATATAAAAGACACCTTGCGCGACGTGCGTATGGCCTTGTTGGAGGCCGACGTGGCCTTGTCCGTGGTACGTGAATTTGTCGACCACGTAAAAGAGCGCGCCCTTGGCGAAGGGGTAATGCAAAGCCTTACGCCGGGGCAGGCACTGATCAAAATCGTCAACGACGAATTAGTCAAAGTCATGGGCGAAGCCAATGAAGAGCTGGACCTAACCACCCGCCCCCCCGCCGTTATCTTAATGGCAGGCCTGCAAGGCTCCGGTAAAACCACCAGTGTCGCCAAACTGTCGCGCTGGCTGAAAGAACGCAAGAAAAAATCCGTCATGGTAGCCAGTGTCGACGTCTACCGTCCGGCGGCTATCGAGCAGTTAAAAACCCTGGCCAGCGAAGTAGGGGCAGAGTTTTTCCCTAGTGACCCGTCTCAAAAGCCCCTGGATATTGCTCAAAATGCCTTAGAACAAGCCCGCAAACAGGCCGTAGACGTATTAATTATTGATACCGCCGGGCGATTAGCCATCGACGAAGAGATGATGGCCGAAATCAAAGACCTGCATGCAGGCATTGACCCCGTAGAAACGCTCTTTGTCGTCGACAGCATGACCGGCCAGGATGCCGCCAATACCGCCAAAGCATTCAACGAAGCACTACCCTTAACCGGCATCATCCTCACCAAAACCGACGGTGACGCCCGAGGCGGTGCCGCACTGTCGATCCGCCAGATCACCGGCAAACCGATTAAATTCCTCGGGGTAGGAGAAAAAACCACCGCACTGGAAGCCTTTCATCCCGACCGCATGGCCTCGCGTATTCTGGGAATGGGCGATGTTATGTCGCTTATCGAAGATGCACAGCACAAAGTTGACCACAAAGAAGCAGAAAAGCTCGCCAAAAAGGTCGCCAAAGGCAAAGGCTTTGATCTGGAAGACTTTCGTACCCAATTACAACAAATGCAAAACATGGGTGGCATCGCCTCACTCATGGACAAAATGCCCGGCATGGGCCAAATGGCCGGTGCCGCCAAAAATGTCGATGAAAAGCAATTCAAACGACTGGAAGCCATCATCAGCTCCATGACCATGAAAGAACGCCTGTTCCCCGCCGTCATCAAAGGCTCACGCAAACGCCGCATCGCTGCCGGCTCCGGCGTACAGGTGCAAGACGTAAACCGCTTACTTAAGCAATTTACGCAAATGCAAAAAATGATGAAGAAAATGACCAAAGGCGGCGGTATGGCCAAAATGATGCGCGGCCTCAAAGGCAGAATGCCACCCGGAATGCCGTTTTAAAACAGTATCGAGGGGCGAGTATCGAGGTGCTAGGGGCTCTTTTCCCTTGCTCCCGATATTTGATCCTAGAAATTGTCAGACGGTTTTTTTGCCGTAATACTTTCATCGGAGAGGATATTTTTTATACCGAACCTATGGGCTTTTACCTATATTTAAAGCCACTGCCGACCCGTTAACTCGATATGCTTCGCTGTTTAACCAGCAGTATTCGGCTTAACGTCGTGCCATTCGGATATTACCCTATTAGGCCATTCAGGCTATTTAAGGGGTAGTGTCTAAAAGCCATTTCTTATAGTTCATCGTTGAATGCCTAATAATACACTTAAAGTTTACAATAGCATTTCCATACCTTTACAATAGGGCTATGCTATCTTTACAATGAAAACTAAAGACCTAGGAAAAACAAAACGTTCGCGGCTAATTCGACGTTATTTGCTGAATGCCGTTAAAGCTGACAATCAGCAGATGGTCCACGATATTCCTGAAATATTTAAAGTAAGCCGTCAAACCGTTCACTCCCATCTCTCTGCATTAGTCGCTATGGGGCTTCTAGTAGCGCATGGAAATACAAGGGCTAGAATTTATGGCCTCGGCGTAAATCGTTACCATATACAGAGATACCCGCTTGAAAAGCTGCGCGAAAGCGATGTTTATTCTCAAGACTTTAGTTTTATTTTTAAAGACTTACCCAATAATATTGAAGATATCATTCATTATGGATTCACCGAGATGCTTAATAACGCTATTGACCATTCAAGTGGAGAATATGTTGTCGTAAGTACAGAGAAGACTGCGGATTATATAGAAATTTACATTTCAGATAATGGTGAAGGCATTTTTAATCACATTGCACGTGTAATGAACTTAGGTGACCCGAGAGAATCAATTTTAGAACTTAGCAAAGGAAAGTTAACTACAGACCCTGACAATCACACTGGTCAAGGTATATTTTTTACATCTCGAACTTTCGATTCTTTTTATACTATTAGCGGTGATTTAATTTTTTCACATCAAGGTGACAAAACTCCAGATTGGATACATCATATTGATAGGGAAAATGAAGGCACTTCTGTGTTTATGAAAATTAACGTAAACAGTACCAGAATTTTAGCAGAAGTATTTGATGCTTTTACTGGAACCGAAGAGGAAGACTATGCCTTCAACACTACGGTAGTACCTGTTAAGTTAGTGTTATATGAAGGTGAAAAATTAGTATCGAGATCACAAGCTAAACGCATTTTAAATCGTATCGAAAAATTTAACATCGTTCATCTAGATTTCGAGGGTGTTGATTCAATAGGCCAAGCATTTGCTGATGAAGTGTTTCGAGTATTTGTTCGCAGAAACCCACACATTACAATCAAACCAATCCATACAACAAACACTATCGACAGAATGATTATTGCGGCTAAAAGCCATCAAGATTGACAATAAAATCAATAAGTAAATCCTAGCGGTGCATAAGATTTAGCGCAATTTGATCATGCCGCCCGGTTAAGTGCATCCAATGGCCCATTTTTTGCCTGAAGTTTTAATGAAATCAAATAGTAAGCTTGATTCGGCCCCAACAATACCCAGGATTTATAGCTTCCCACCCAAGCCACCAGCCACCGCAAAAACAGCATCAAACCCGCCCCCCCCATCAGATATCACCCCTGCGGAAAAAACCGAAAAGAACCGCCATCCCCTCCCTTCCCCTCCGTCATACCTGCGAATACCCTCTGGGGCACTTGTGACCTTTGGTTACTTGTGCCCCAGAGGGTATAAAGGCCGGTATCCAGAAAACCAGTAAAAATCCCCGGTCTTCAAGCTTCGTATTCATTACCTTGCTGACAAGCTTACTGACTGTCTATCTAACTGATACAGCGGAACACAGAAAGTAGGGCACGTAACATAAATATGCTAACCTCGTAGCTCCCGTGCATCCTTAAAAATGCCCACTACGTGAAACGGCCAACCGACAAAAAACACTCAACAAGTACCCCCCAACATATAGCCCCCAAACATATACCCCCCAGACAAATACCAAAAAGCCCATGAACATCGAACTCACCGACAAACAAAAAAACCAAATTATAAACTCCGAAGACGTCTACGCCATCATGCAAAAAGTACTCTTGCGTGAAGACATCATCGGCCAGGAAAAAGAACACTTCTGGATCATCGGACTCACCACCTACAATAAAATCCTGTTTGTAGAACTCGTCAGCCTCGGCAGCGTCAACGTCTGGTGTTAGATGTGTTAATGCTGATTGTGGAAATATTAGCGCTACATTAGATCCGATTGATACAGTAGGGAGTTTTGCAAGTCAATTCTCTGGTAACAGAAGAGGAAGGGGAAATAATTGGTTTGTAGAAAATGAGGTTA
>NVUB02000125.1 GCA_002401775.2 Ectothiorhodospiraceae bacterium | reverse complement strand
TTATTAACGATAAAAAAGTCAGCAGGCTAATCTACGAAACAGCATCTATGTGCTTAGGAGCGGCCCAGTCTTACTGACTCCCCATGATATAGTAATAGCTAATCACTAATATCTGAGAGATACAAGGAGCGGCTTTAGCCGCGAAAGATGTACCACCATTCTCGCGGCTGAAGCCACCCCTACAATATTATAAAAAAACTGGAACGAGCAGCAAAGCTTATTTAATCGCTCGCGCTATCCAGGTGGTGCCTAGCATGCTGACTTTTCCGTCTTTTTTTAAGGCGTTTGCCGAGGCGATGACTTCTTCACTGAAGGCATTGTAGGTTGCTTTATCCATTGTTTTCGTCAGCTGTGCGATGGGCCCGGCCAGTTCTTCTAATATCTGCCAGTATTCTTCGCCACTGTCGACTTGAATCATATTAAAACTGAGGTCTTCAATATCAATATTGCGGAAGCCGCTGTCTCGCAAGGTGTTTTCCAGTCGCTCGCGTTCGGCAAAGGCAAACACGCCGGGGGCGCCTGCCGGTGGCTTGGGGACTTCCATGTGCTTCATGAGTATGGACATGGCATGAGTGAAGAAAGGGTTACGCTCGGGCTCGGCCCAGCAGGCAAGCACCACCCGCCCGTCATCTTTGAGCACACCGTGGATGAGTTTCAAAAACGCCTGGGGCTCGGGAATGAAGATCAGTCCCCAGCGAGAGGTGACTGCATCAAAACGGGCGGTATCAAAATCCAGCCCTTTGCCATCCACGGTACGGAACTCGATATTGCTCAGTTGTTGTTCTTTGGCCTTGTCTCGCGCCACGGCGAGCATTTCATCGACGAGGTCGGTGCCGATCACTTGCCCGGAGGTACCCACGCGATGTGCAGCGGGCAGGGCGGGTTCTCCCGTGCCGGAGGCGATGTCCAACATCCAACTTCCTTCTTTCAGCCCGGCAAGGTCGAGCATTCGCTGGGTGACGCCGTCGGCATTTTCCCGCAATTGCGCATCATTTTTTCGCCAGCCTTCGCTGACATTGCGCCAGGTGCGTTGCTCACGGTCGATAACATCCTGTGATGAATTCGTGGTGCTCATGTGTTTCTCCTGTTTGTGCTTGCTGATAGCCGAGAGTATTCGTTGGCAGGAGTTTACCAGCTGCATTCGATTCAGAGAATCCTGTTCATTTTGCTAGTCGCTTCATAACGACACGATGCAGTGCTGAGTAACAACATCGGAAAGTTTGTGGCTCGTCATCGGTCGTTACGCGCGAGTCCCGCGTGGGCATTAACAACATGCCTACTCTACGGAGCTAGCTTTCAACCCTGAGAGTTTTCATTGAGTCCTTAGCACACAGCACTTTATTTCCCCAGAACAGTTCCGTAGGTTGGGGTGAGCGAGAGCGAACCCCAACAATCGTGTTATGTCATACCTATAGCGTTGGGGTTCCTAGTGCCCCCCCCCAACCTACAATACTGCTTTTCTCCTTCTCCCCTTGGGGGAGAAGGCCGGGATGAGGGGGAGATGCTCCGGGGTAACGTTTTGAGACCGGTAGGTCAGCTTACAAAGTGACCTGACAAAAAACGGGGCATGAGAGGTTATCATTGTCACGTAGCTGCGCAACATGACCTACGAAAAACAGTGACTTGCATTGGCTTTCAATCATGAGCGTTTTCACTCTGTCCTCAGCGCTCAGCACTTTATTTTTCTCAGAACAGCCGAGGGAGTGGATTTATGGGAGAATACGCCCCATGCAACGCGCCCTCGACATTCTCAACCACACCTTCGGTTATCACGAATTCCGCCATCATCAGGCCGATATTGTGAAAACCGTTCTGGCCGGACAAGATGCACTGGTGCTGATGCCCACGGGTGGTGGTAAATCACTGTGTTATCAAATTCCGGCGCTGGTACGGGATGGCGTGGGAATCGTGGTGTCACCGCTTATCGCGCTGATGCAGGATCAAGTGGATGCCTTGCTGCAAGTGGGCATTCGTGCGGCTTTTATTAACTCCAGCCAGGGCGCGGAACAGCAACGGCTCACGGAGCAGGCATTGTTAACCGGCGACGTGGACATCGTCTACGTTGCGCCGGAGCGGTTGCTGACCGACCGGATGCTGGACATTCTCGACCGTGCAAAAATATCCCTGTTCGCCATTGACGAGGCCCACTGTGTGTCGCAATGGGGGCATGACTTTCGTCGGGAATATCAACAGCTTTCCATTTTGCACCAACGCTTTCCGTCTGTACCTCGTATTGCCTTAACGGCGACAGCCGATGGGCGCACTCGTGACGAAATCATTGCGCAACTGGACCTGGGCTCTGCGGCTGTTTTTGTTAATAGTTTTGACCGCCCCAACATTCGCTATACCATCAGTGAAGGCCTTAACTCGCGGGACCGTTTGCTGAGTTTTCTGAATCAGGAACACGCTGGCGATGCGGGCATTGTTTATTGTTTGTCACGTAAAAAGGTAGAGAGTGTTGCTGAATGGCTGAGCAGTAAAGGGAAAATAGCGCTGCCTTATCATGCGGGATTGCCCGTAGAAGTACGGCAACTGCATCAGCAACGGTTTTTGCGTGAAGAGAGCGTGGTGATTGTGGCGACCATCGCCTTTGGCATGGGTATCGATAAACCCGATGTGCGATTTGTCGCCCATCTCAGTCTGCCCAAAAGTATCGAAGCTTATTATCAGGAAACCGGCCGTGCAGGGCGTGATGGACAGCCCGCCAATGCCTGGATGGCCTATGGCCTGCAAGACGTCATAACCCTCCGACAAATGGTGCTCGATACCGATGCCCACGAACAATTCAAACGCGCCCAGCATGGCAAGCTTGAATCCATGCTGGGGTTGTGCGAACTCAGCAGCTGTCGGCGACAGGCATTACTGGCTTATTTTGATGAAACGTTATCGGAACCCTGCGGTAATTGTGACACGTGCTTACATCCTCCAGAAACCTGGGACGGCACCCAGTCTGCACGAAAAGCATTATCTTGCGTATTCCGTACCGGCCAACGCTTTGGCGTTAATTATTTAATTGACGTGTTACTCGGTAAAGATAATGAGCGTATTCAAAACAATCTGCATCACAAACTCAGCACCTACGGTATCGGTGAAGAACATACTGGCGTGGAATGGCGGGGAGTCTATCGGCAGTTAATAGCGCTGGGTTATTTAACGGCAGACCTGGAAGGCCACGGCACTTTATTGCTCACTGAAAAATCGCGTCCGTTATTGCGTGGAGAACAACAATTACAGTTACGCAAGCAACGTAAAACTGAAAAAACCCGCAAGGAAAAAACCAACCGCCCACAAGTTGATTTGTCCGAGGACGATGATGTGTTGTTCCGGGTATTACGCGGCCATAGATTGTCGTTGGCCCGAGAGCGTGGTGTACCCTCGTACGTCATATTTCATGATCGTACCTTGCAGGAAATGGCCGTGCGACGCCCGGAAAGTCTGGCAGAAATGGGTGAAATATCGGGTATTGGCGAGCATAAGCTAGAAGCCTTCGGCGAAAGTTTTTTGGAATTAATTACCGCGTAATATCTAATAATGCCGGGCTGGTTACCAAATGTGAAATATCCGGCATTGGCGGGCGGGTTTAAAGCCTGCTCCTTACGAATAAATCGCCGCCATTGGAAAATATTGGAGGATAGTGGAAATAGTATGACGATTATCGGGTCATTTGCTGCCTAACTCATGTGTTTCCAGTGGATACCCGCGGTCTCGGTAAAACCGGAAGCGGTCGCGTCCTTGTGTTTTGGCTTCTTTTTCGGTGCCGACTAATTCGGCGACGCGCAGGAATCGACTAAAAAACAACGGAACTTCGCTGCTGAGGTTAATTAACACTTCGCAGTGGCTTTCCGGGCTGTTGTGGCAACCTATTTGAATGGGCGATTCGCTTTCACTACCTGCCTGGTACTGCTCGTGGGGAACGAAGCTAGCTTCTCGGAAGCTCCACAGTAACTCATCCATGAGCGTGCTTTGCTCAGTGGTTTCGGTGTGAATGTAGATGCGGTTGCCGAGTGTGTAGGCTTTCTCTGCCAGCCGGCATGCGAGTTGTTCGCGTGTGCCGGTGCTGAGGATGTAAAAATCCACTTTGGTCATGTTACTTCTTTTTTTGAACAATCGTTTTTGAATAATTGTTATTAAACAGGGTTATTGAACAGAGTCTTTATAATATGTGCTTTAGACAGCCGTAGCGGCACCCCTTGTGGTTGCCTTACTTTCGCCTGACCGGTTTTTCCAATCAGGATTTTTTGGTCACTCTTCTGCCTTTTTCCGGGCAGCGGTCAATAAGATATTGTGTTAGTAGGGGAACGGGGCGGCCGGTGGCACCTTTTTTAGATCCGCTGACCCAGGCGGTACCGGCAATATCCATGTGTGCCCAGTGATATTTTTTGGTGAAGCGCGAGAGAAAACAGGCGGCGGTAATACTGCCCGCTTCGCGTCCGGCGATATTGGGGATGTCGGCAAAATTACTTTTGAGCTGTTCGTTGTATTCATCCCAGAGTGGCATTTCCCAGGCGCGGTCACCACTGGCTTTGCCCGCATTGAGCAGGTCATGCACCAGTGGGGGGTGGTTGCCCATAACGGCACTGGCGTGTTGACCAAGGGCGATGACGCAGGCACCGGTGAGTGTAGCAATGTCGATGACGACATCGGGCTTGAAGCGTTCACTGTAGGTGAGGGCATCGCACAAGATAAGCCGGCCTTCGGCGTCGGTGTTTAACACCTCGATAGTTTGGCCAGACATGCTGGTGACGATGTCGCCGGGTTTGGTGGCGGCGCCATCGGGCATGTTTTCGCAGGTGGGTATAACGCCAATGACATTGCAGCCAAGGTTCAGTTCTGCGCAGGCCGTTAGCGCACCCAATACGCTGGCGGCTCCGCACATGTCATATTTCATTTCGTCCATAGTGGGGGACGGTTTGATGGAGATGCCGCCAGTGTCGAAAGTGACGCCTTTGCCGACCAGTACGATGGGTTTGTCTTTTGTTTTGCCGCCGTTATATTCGGCGATAATGAGTTTGGGGGCTTCACGAGAACCGGCAGTAACGGACAGCAAGGCACCCATGCCCAGTTTTTCCATTTGTGCTTTTTCGATAATGGTGACTTTTAGTGCCGGATATCTTTTGCTCATGGCACGGGCCTGTTTGGCCAGGTAGCTGGGGGTACAGATGTTGCCGGGTAAGTCTCCCAACATTCTTGCCATCATGACGCCATCGGCAATGGCCATGCCTTCGCGCATGGCAGATTCACCATCGGTGAGGTCGCTGCGCTTGGGCACCATTAAGGTGAGTTTGCGCAGGGGGCGGCGCAGGTCGTCTTTTTTCGATTTGAGTTGGTCGGTACGGTGCAAGGCGTCACGTGTTGCTTCGACGGTATGGCGCACTTTCCAGTGAAGGTTACGGCTTTTAACGCTGATTTCTGTCAGGTAACTAACACTTTCCATGGAGCCGGTTTCGTTAAGGTGTGTCACGGCGGTGGTAATGATGCGCTGAAATTCCTTGTCGCCGACTTCACGTTCTTTACCGCAGCCGACCAGCAACACACGTTCGGCCAGGGCGTTGGGTACATGGTGCAGGAGCAGAGTTTGTCCGACTTTTCCTTCAATGTCACCGCGTCGTAACAAGGCAGAAAGATGACCACCACTGGCTTTATCGAGAACTTCGGCGGCGGGCGCGAGGCGACGGGGCTCAAAAACACCAACGACTACACAGGCAGAACGTTGTTTGGACGGGCTACCGCTTTTTACATTAAATTCCATAATGGTTGTGTACCTGACTTAATTGTATAAAAGTTAGTGTAAGTTGCCCGTGGGCACCTGTGTTTTTACTGGATCGAACATACTTTAGCCTATTTAGCGACGTTTGCAGCAGTCTACTTGATGCAGCGCTTGAAACCTATGGTCTTGGTACATTTGAAGTCAGGCGTTTGGGGCAAATGGATTGCCTGGGTAACGAGTGGTAGCGTCAGGAAACGTGTAAGATAATGGCGGAATTATTTGTGGTGCTTATTAATCGGGTCAAAGTGTGGTTATTCAACGTTATTTAGCAAAAGAAGTCTTGCAAACTTTGTTCGCCGTGATGACGGTGTTGCTGCTGATTTTTATGGCGCGTTATTTTTCGCTGTATCTGGCCGATGCCTCGGTGGGTGAGATATCCGGTGAAATTGTCTTTGAAATGTTGTTGCTGCGTACCATTACGTCACTGAGTGTGATGCTGCCATTTGGCCTTTTCGTGGCAGTACTGTTGGCCTTTGGGCGTTTGTACAAAGACAGCGAAATGACAGCATTGGCGGCCTGTGGCGTGGGTCACGGGCGGGTTATGTCGACGGTGGGGTTTATTGGGTTACTGTGCGCTGCGGTGGTTGCGGCATTGTCCTTCTGGTGGACGCCCTGGGCGCATGAGAAAGCCTTACAAGTACGTGAACAGGCGCAGGCCGGTACGGCATTTGAGTCCGTGTCGGCGGGGCAATTTAACAAGATTGGGGGAGCTCGACAGGTATTTTATGTCGAAGGGCTGTCTGACGACCATAAACAATTGCAAAATGTATTTGTGCAAACCATTTCGGATAATGGCCAGCTGGATATTTTCTCTGCCCGCAGCGGTTATCAGACAATTGACCCTCAATCTGGCATACGTTATCTGGTGCTAGTGGATGGATATCGTTACCAGGGATTGCCGGGGAGTGTTGACTTCAAAATTCATCAATACGAGAAGAATGCGGTTCGACTTGAGGAAATGAGTGCAACGCCTTTGCGCCGCAAACATTGGTCGATACCAACCCATGACCTATGGGATTCTACACGGCTTTCCGATATGGCCGAATTACAGTGGCGCTTTGCCATGCCTCTGGCGACGGTATTGCTTGCGTTGCTGGCGGTGATGTTAAGTCGTACGTCGCCTCGTCAGGGACGTTTTGCCAAATTGTTTGTCGCTATTCTTATTTTTGTGACTTATTACAATACCCTGGGTGTCTCTATGTCGTGGGTGCAGCGTGGGGTGATCGCACCCGCACTAGGATTATGGTGGGTGCATGGTGTATTGGCTGTACTGATCGGGATACTTGCCATTCGTCATTGGGGACGGCGTTGGGTGTGGCAGAGGTTTTTGATAATGCTGGGGAAAAATAACCAACAGGGGCCAACGGCCGCACAATGACTATGCACATTCTGGATCGTTACATAGGACGTGCTGTCGGTTTTAGCACCTTGCTGGTGATGGGTGTTTTGCTCACCTTGTTTGCTTTTTTTGCCTTCATGGATGAGGCCGGCCAGATAGGCAAGGGTAACTATGGTACCTGGCAAGCCTTTCAGTATGTGTTGCTAACCGTGCCTGGACTGGCCTATCAGCTGTTTCCCATATGCGCTCTCCTGGGAACCACAATTGGTTTGGGTATTTTGGCCAGCAACAGTGAGTTGATTGTGATGCGCGCTGCCGGGGTGTCTCTGTCACGCATTATTCTGTCGGTCATGAAAGTGGGATTATTTTTTGTCATTTTGACACTGGTAGTGGGAGAAGCCATTGCGCCTGCGGCTGAGCGATATGCGCAAACACTACGCTCGGTGGCGATGTCCGACAAACTCACCTTGCGCGGGCGCGAAGGTCTATGGGCGCGTGATGGCAACAGTTTTGTGAATGTTCGGGACATCTTGCCAGGCCAGCGTCTTGGAGAAATTTTTATTTATGAACGTGATGAATCGCATCGCCTGATTAAATTAATACAAGCCGATTCCGCCGTGTTTCGCAGTGGTCACTGGGTGTTACAAGGTGTGGTGAGTAGTGATATAGGTGATGGCGTTGTAACATCTTCGCGGATGAAGGAAGCACCCTGGGAAACGAATCTAAGCCCTGACTTGTTGAGTGTGGTGACGGTTAAACCAAACACGTTATCGATAGTTGGTTTGTATCAATACGTGCAGTACCTTAAAGACAACGGACTGGATGCTGATGTATACCAACAGGCATTATGGAACAAACTGGTGGCACCGATTGTAACAGCGGTAATGGTATTTTTATCCATCCCCTTTGTATTTGGTCCATTACGCTCAGTAGGGATAGGGCATCGGATATTAGTCGGCAGCCTGGCAGGCGTCGGCTTTTACATCGTCAATCAAATGTTCGCGTACATGGGATTAGTCTTCGGGATTAATCCAACCCTAAGCGCACTAGCCCCCGCTGCCCTAGCCTTTATCATTGGGTATTTAATGTTGCGACGGGTTTATTGAGGGTAATGAAGTGCTGAGGACTCAGGACTCCTGGTTCCCACGGTCCTCCGTGGGAACCCATACCTCACTTTGTAAAATCACCCATTGTATGCGTTCCCACGCGGAGCATGGGAACGAGGCATAATAGACTTTACGAGTATATAATTTTTTACTTTGTTGTTAAATTGAAAAAGGGTTTAGTAATATGAAAAAAATAATTATTATTTTAGTATTTTTGGTTTGTATATTCCCGCTAATCGCTAGTGCAGGGTGGTATAAAGGTTCAATTATCGCCATTGCTTATGGGTATGATGGAAAAACTATTGCATTTCGGATTAGTGATGGTAGTTTTACTAAAACTGACTGTACATGTTCTACATGGACTAACTATATGTGCTTGGATTCTACTAGGGGTACACATAACGCAGAAATATCATTATTGCTGTCAACTCATGCTACTAGAAAACCTCTTGCAGTTAATATTGACGAAACAAGTTGTAAAGTTCGTGCATTAGAGGTTTATCAATAGGCGCAGTAATAGTAAATACGCGCAGCAAGAGGACAGCCAAGTTTAAATCCTGGTTCCCACGGTCCTCCGTGGGAACCCATACCTCACTTTGTAAAATCACCCATTGTATGCATTCCCACGCGGAGCATGGGAATGAGGCACCTTTTCTATCCCTGTAGGTCACGTAGCGGCGCAATGTGACCTACGAAACCCAGTCCTCAGTCCTCAGTCCTCTGCACTTAGAACTAAGCACTAATCTACAACCCAGCCAGCCCCGGATTATCTTTAATGCCTTTGATTTTTGGGGTATTGAGTTTGCCGACTTTTACGGTGTCCTGGTTACGGATGTAATCTGCGGTAACGTCCCATATGGGGATGCCTTCTTTGTTGGACTTTACGCTGGCCCAACCGGCGACGCGGTATTTTTTATTGGGGTCTAATGGCTTCCCGTTGAGTTCCATGTCGGTGATGCGATAGCCAATTTTTTTGGTGGGGTCGATGCTGTATTTAAGACCGCCAACGCGCACCATGTCGCCACCTTGCTGGTAATAGGGGTCGGTGTTAAAGAGGTTGTCAGCAACGTCTTCCAGTATGAGTTTAATGGTTTCACCGGTGGCGCGACTCAGTGTCGTGGTGGGGTAGGTGATTGCCGTTTGAGACATGACGTGTTCGAAGGTAATGGGTTCACCGGGTAATACACTGGTGCCCCAGCGGAACCCAGGTGAGAAGGCAATGTCGGCATCTTGCGCTTCCATCAAGGCATCCAGAATCAGCTGATCAAATGATCCATTGAAGTTACCGCGGCGGTAGAGTAATTCATCGGCGATACCCAATTCTTCTTCGAGGTCTTCTATATAGGGCTTGCGGACATTTTCAATGTGCTTGCTCATGGCAACATCAGGTTCAAGCAGATTGGAGAAAATAGGCAGCAGGCTGTAACGGAAATCACGTACTTTACCTTTTCGTACATCAAAATCCAGTACGCTAAGGAATTTGCTGTTGGAGCCGGAGTTGATGACAAGAGTAATGCCGCCGTTGTTTTTCACTTTTACGGGTTCAGGTACGGCGTCGTGTGTGTGCCCACCCATGATGGCGTCAATTCCAACAACACGGCTGGCCATTTTCAAGTCGACGTCCATACCGTTGTGCGAGAGAAGAACAACCACTTGTGCACCTGCCTTGCGAGCCGCATCCACGGTTTGTTGCATTTTGTCTTCGCGAATGCCGAAACTCCAATCCGGTACCATATAACGAGGATTAGCTATCGGTGTATATGGAAAGGCCTGGCCGACAATCGCGGTGGGAATGCCGTTGATTTCTTTGATGACGTAGGGTTTGAAGACGTCTTCTTCCCATTGATTGTCAATGACGTTTTGGGCAAGAAAATCCATATGACCATCGAGATCTTTTTCAATGATCTCTTTGACGCGCTTGGCACCAAAAGTGAATTCCCAGTGTCCGGTCATCGCATCAACACCGAGTAGTTTGGTCGCGTCCACCATGTCTTGTCCATCTGTCCACAGCGATGTGGCTGACCCTTGCCAGGTGTCTCCACCGTCTAATAAAACGGAATCAGGGCGTTGTGCCTGAATGTGTTTTATCAATGTTGCCAGGTGTGAAAAACCGCCGATTTTGCCGAATTTTTTTGAGGCTTCAACAAAGTTTAAATAGGTGAAAGCATGTGCCTGGGGTGAGTTTGGGTTAATACCATAACGTGTTAGAAAATGATTGCCCACTAGATGTGGGGCATTGGCTTTCATGCCAGCGATGCCGATATTAATATTTGGCTCACGGAACCAAACGGGCATCAGTTGAGCGTGGCAGTCAGTAAAGTGCAGCAGAGACACATTGCCAAAAGCGGGCAGGTCATATAGTTTTTCTTCAGAGACACTTTTTCTGGTAGCCGCTTGTCCTGGTAGTTGGATGCCGGCAGCGCTCGCAACGGCAAGCATTTGTAAAAATTCTCGGCGTGAGATGTTCATTCAGAAGCTCCTAGGACTTAACATTTCTAATGACTGATATCAGTGAAAATGTCTTTTATCATTTGATAGAGGTTAGAGAAAGTAGTCGATGTGGAAAATAAGTTTTATCGAATCACTGCATTATTTTTTTACAGACCGACAATTTTCAAAGGTTACGGCATAAAACGTTATTCTCAACTATCTCCGTTATTCTTCCTTTTAACCATTATTCGGGTTCACATTCTATACTAAATATGGGTGTTAACCTTTACTACTAAAGGGGTATCTGAATGTAATGGTTTGTCTTATACCTGTCATATATCTACAAAAATTGGAAATTTTCAGCAAAAAAAAGCCCGACAAATATTATTTATCGGGCTAGCTTTTTAGTGCGTCAAGAAGTGCTAAATGATATTATTTTCGCGCACCAGGACCATTCCAGGGAATACCGTTACTCATGTAAGTAAGGAAGTATTCCAAGTTGCGGTACTGCGAGCTTTGCGCCTTAAAGGGCAGAGCACGTACTTGCTTGTTACAACCGGCGAAACGGCGATGAATGGTACCAAGGCCACCCCATTTAGAACGATAAACCGGGAAGTGAGACAAATGCCCCAAAGCCGGTGACAGCAAATCTGCACGAATTTTGCTACCTGAATGGTCTACATGGCAATGAGCACAAGACATATTCAATTGGCCGCGACGAGCATAATAGAAACGTTTTCCCGTTTCATAAGCATCACGTGCGCGCTGATCGTGAGGGATCTTGATATCAATGGTTTGGCCGCGAGTGGTGTAAGCCATATACGCTGAAAGAGCAGTAATTTTACCTTTCTTCAACTTTAATGGTCTTTCACCATTTTTAGTGCGGCAATCATTGATCGCAGATACCAGCGTTTCTACCTGGCCTTTATCTTTGTCGTAGTAAGGGTAGTCACTTCTTACGCCGATACCACCATTGCGAAAACAGCTCGCGTAGGTTTTACCATTTTTGAAAGGCATGTTGAATAACTCTTCACCTTCATCAATGGCTATCTCGTAAGGAGGAAACTCTTCGATAGCTTCCCACTGTTCGCGAGATGCAGTATCGATGGCATAAACACCGTTGGCGAACTCTTCCAATGGAACGCTTGGAAAACGTTCCATGAAATAACCCCTAAATGTTTTTAAGTCTTCCTCAGGACTAGCTTGACTGACCAGCGGGGCGCTCAAAACGCTTATCGCTGCAGTGATCAAAAGCAGTTTTTTCATTGTTGCTCCTCCATCCTTTTGATGCTGTGCCATATTTACAACCTGCAACAGCTTATTTTTTTAGGTTAGCCAATCTTGGTGTCGGCAGTGGCGCTTTCACCTTTGTTATCAGTCCAGCTAATGGTAATGGACTCGCCCTTACCCGCCCCCTTGAACTTGAACGACAAGTATGGGTTCTTGGATACGGCAACGCCCCAAGAGGCTACCATGACTTTTTTTCCTTTATGCTCACAGGTCACTTCTCTGATGAAGTGGGCAGGAATTTTTTCGCCGGTCTTTTTGTTTTTACGCAAGCCTGTTTCCATGGGGTGGCTCATTAAGGCTTTGACCTCCGTCACGTCGCCTTTCATTTTGGCTCGGATACGAATTTTTTTCTTGGCCATTTTTTTTTCCTCTATCTGTTACTGCTTGTTAATAGCGATAAATCCGTGGGTTACCCGCCGCAACCACCGATAGTGACTTTGACGGTCTTTTTCGCACTGTGGAGCTTGCCACCGGATTTGACGACAGCAATGAGTTCGGAAGTTTTACCCATCTTTACGCGAGTTGAGACAAATCCCTGGGTACTGCCACTCAAAGCGAAGCTGCATGCCAGAGGAGAGGGGTTTTTGGCAATCAACACACTGATGGATTCAGCGGCCAGGCTCGTGGAAACCGTAATAGGGACCACTGCACCGTTTTCAGCAATGTCGGGTGCTTTGATTTTAATGTCGTTGCTTTCAGCGTGGTTGACACTACCCAGTAGTGCGTCCAGTGCGCCATCAACGCTTTTAGCGTCGAATGCCGATTCCGGCCAAGCTGCCAGTACCATGCGTGGTGCTAACAAGCCTGCGCTTGCAGCCACACCTAGCATTCCACTGGCGACTGTGCCTTTCAGGAAGGTTCTACGTTTCATGATGGTGATAACTCCTTCTTAGCTTTTATTACTTTTTATAATGTTCAGGGTGCAAAGCGTCTGATGACTTTAGACGTACAGTCAGGTCAGATTACAAGGAGTGGATAAACTCTACCACTTTGTCCAATTCACTTTTGCTGATGATTTTATGCTTTCCAAAGGGAGGCATGATGGTGTTGGGGTTGCTTACCGTGGCATCAAAAATCTGTACACGTAGTTTAGCTTTGTCAGGGTAGCGAGCCTTCATATTAACCAATGCCGGGCCAATATTGCCTTCCAGAGATCCACCAGCAATCTTGTGGCAGGCCAGACAATTGCCTTTTTTGCGATGAAAGGCGATCTTTTTGCCTTCTTCGATAGCTGACGCCCCGGCAGCACTGGCCAGGTTGGGGGTGAATGACAGACTTCCCATCGCAATGATTAGAGCACCCGTCGCCGCTAGGGTATTTCTCGCGGTTTTACGCATCGCTGTTTCCTCCTTAAATATTGAAGATATTATTTGGTTGTTCATAATTCTTTTCTATATGCATTCAGCAGTAGTTAGAAATCCCACCTTTAGCATATTGTGTCTTGGGTTATGGACCGTCGTCTATATATCACTGTCTATATATCCCCAACTTTCCTGAACACAAACTGAATAGTCAACTTTTATAACAGAATGGCAAGATTGCACAATAGTTAAACGGAAAATAATTTAATTTAGTGTGGCGAATGGCTGTCACTTTGGTCTTCTTGTTCGTGTGCTGTTGCTTCTTCATGCTCTCTTATCTGCTGCTTAAGCATGTCTTGCCGGGCTTGCATTGAAAGACGGTCATTTGTGTCTAAACCCGGTGTTTCTAAGGCCTGGCGGAGGTAATCAACCGCCTGGTAGAGGTTGCCCATGGCGGTTTGCCGTTCTGCGAGGGCGCGATATGCCTCCGATTTTTGGCCTAACATCGCCGCAGCCTTGGCATAGGGCTGGTATAAATAAAATTGATCGGGATGCTTTCGTAATGTTGCGCTCAATAAGTCTTTGGCCTCTTGAGCTTGTTCTAACCTGAGTAGGGTTTCAACATAAAGTTCGATAACTGAAAGGTTGCCAGGGAATACTGCGAGTGTTTGTTTGAGCAGATCGTGGGCTTTTTGAGGTTGATTATCGGCGAGTTCAATTTGCGCGGCGGTATACTGGAAAAGTACAAGATGATTATTTTTTTTCGTTAGCGCCTCCAATATGCCCCTGGCTTCGTTGAACTGTTCACGCTCAACGGCTTGTAGTGCCGCCAGATACTGCCGTGTGGTCAGATTGTTACGAGTGTTTGTGGCAAATTCAGGCGGGGTGGTATGTGTCAAAATCGCGGTACGTGCCTGCATTAATTGAAAGTAAGTTGGATCATTTGCAGGGGATGGCGGATATTGCTCTGCACGGTTTCGGGCATCCGCAATTCGACTTAACGTGAGTGGGTGAGTCCGCATAAATTCTGGTGCTGCAGATTCGACAAGACGCTGTTTATTTTGCAGGGTTTCGAAAAAGGCGACCATTGCTGTCGGGTTATATTGGGCATTAAACAGCATTTCCAAGCCAATATTGTCGGCCTCCTGTTCGTTACTGCGTGAGTGCGTCAGTTGTTGTTGGGCGCTGGTGGCCAGTGTGGTTGCCAGTACAGCCTCTCCTATTTGTGGACTAGAAGCGCCCAGTACCAGTGCTGCAATCAGTGCCCCCATTGTGGGCAGACTCATGCGTTGGTTGGCCTGGAAGGAACGCACCAAGTGTCGTTGCGTCACATGAGCAATTTCATGGGCAACGACGGAGGCAAGTTCTGCCTCCGTCTGTGCCGATAACAGCAGGCCCGTGTGCACACCTATAAATCCTCCTGGACCTGCAAAAGCGTTGATGCTGGGATCATTCACCCAAAAAACTGTGATCGGTTGGTGTTCTTCGTCTAACGAAGACGCCAGACGGTCGGCCAATCCTTGTAAATATGCTGTGGTGGGGCGGTCGTCGAGCAAATTGAGCCCACTGCGCACACTGCGCATGAATTCCTGTCCTATCTGTTGTTCTTCCCGGGGAGAAAGCACTCTTGCGCCGACTTTTCCAATGTCGGGCAGTTGGTTGGACAGGCCTTCGGCCTGGGAATTGAAAGAGACCATTGGCCCTGCCATGAGCAGAAAAGACAGAAACAGCAAGGGAAGGCGGCGTTGAAGCATGCGTGAGTGTAGTGTCATTTTGTAATGGTGGAAAAACTATAATGATAGCAGTGTAACGTTTAGCACACAGAGCGGACAATATACGTGTGAGTATACCGCGCCGCGTGAACTTACGGATTGTGAACCATGTCTGAAACTTAGGCCTGTATTTTTATTGGCAGCATTCGATATATCTTACGGTCGCATCTTACGATTCGGCCAGCGGCGTAAAGTTCGTTTTTTCGCTAACCGTGTCGCCAGTAAATCGGCAGAAAATTTCACAAACAAAATTGTGAGCAGTGATGGAACATGATGGCTAGTGGGCTACAGTAATACTACCAATGCGTATTTACTGATGGGCTATAAGTAAACTTTTGGTTGCTTTTTGGTCCACGGTACAATATAAGTTGACAATTGTATTCTAATACACGAAATATTCACTCGCTGTGTATTTTGTTCGACTGACAATTTAACAATCTAACTAACAAGTATATAAGGAGCTAGCAATGGCAAATTTTGATCAAGAACTGGATGCATCAGGCCTGAATTGTCCACTTCCCATCCTGCGTGCAAAAAAGGCGTTGAATGGTATGGGGGCTGGTGAGGTACTGCATATCATCGCCACTGATCCCGGAGCCGTGAAAGATTTTGAGGCTTTTGCCAAGCAAACCGGTAATACATTAACGGATTCTCGCGAAGATGGCGGGAAGTTCTATTTTTTGATGAAAAAGAATTAACCCGTATCAATCGTAAGATATCCTAGGAGGTGTGTAATGGCAGATAAAAAGTTGGCAATTATTGCCACAAAAGGGTCGTTTGACTGGGCATACCCTCCATTCATTCTGGCCTCCACTGCGGCTGCGCTGGGCTACGAAGTGCAGATTTTCTGTACTTTTTATGGCCTGCAGTTGCTGCGTAAGAAAATGGATATGAAGGTGACGTCTATTGGCAATCCCGGTATGCCAATGCCAATGCCGATGCCGGTAATGATGCAAGCGTTACCCGGTATGCAGTCGATGATGACGATGATGATGAAACAGAAGATGAAATCCAAAGGTGTCGCCAGTTTGGAAGAGCTGCGCGAACTTTGCATTGAAGCGGAAGTGAAATTGATCGCCTGTCAGATGACGGTGGACTTGTTCGAGTTTAGTACCAGCGATTTTCTTGATGATATCGAATACGGTGGCGCGGCTACTTTCTTCGAGTTTGCCGGTGAATCGGATATTTGCTTGTTTATTTGATTTTCGCCCTCGCGAAAGATCCTACCAAAAAAGGGCGGCCTGAAAGGGGCGCCCTTTTTTGTGCTTGCAGTTCAATTTGGGGTAACTATCAAGTATGTGATTTCGTGTCAATTACACTGAGGTTTGAAAGCAACAGAGGCAGCATGGTGCTGTTATTTGTTTTATTAATACTCTCGCAGAGGCGCAGAGCGCGCAAAGGAAAACAAATTTTACCCCATGTTTTCTTTGCGTACTCTGCGTCTTGGCGAGAAAAATGGGTTTTTGGTAGTTCAGAGCGGCTGGATCCCGGCTAAAGACGTGCCGAGATGACGAATTTATTGTGGTAGTACGGTAAATAGTGTTTTTTTGCAGGCTACGTACTTAAGCGATGCATCTGATTTTTATGCAGGCCCTGATAATCGCAGTTACCTCGCATCATCATTAAAAATGGGTGTTAACGCCTACACCAATGAGGTGGGCGCTAAGTTTATAATCGCCATCAAAGGCAGAAGAACCGTTAGGGTCATCCGGAGGGATGTAGGCGGGTGAAGGGCCAATGCTCCGGTCGTCGGCTTTCACATACATGTAAGCAAATTCAATCGTCCATCCGGCTTGTTCATGACCCAGGCCAATACTCAGGGTTTGTCTGTCGTTACCGGGAATGCGGGCGGTAAAAAATTCATCACCGCCAGGTGTTTCATCGTAGGCGTAACCGAAACGTAATTGATTGGTCGGTGACAGCTCATACGTGGCTCCCATTCGGTAGGCGATGGCATCGTCCCAATTACTGGCCCTGGAAACGGGGTTGCTGATACCCGGGCTGCTATGATATACATCAATAACATCAAAACTACTCCAACCGGTTTGCTCTATATCGAACTCGGCTGCCAGCTTGTCGTTGAACTTGTAGCGGGCACCTATTTGAAAAAGACTGGGAAATTCAATTTCAGCCGTGGCCGCCGATAGGGCGAGGCCAATAGGCGTACCATCAACAAAGCCTTCAAGTTTCACCTTCACACTGGAACGGTAGGACAACCCCACACTCCAGTTTTTTTGTGCATGCAGTAATCCGATATTCCAACCGTAATCCTGTCCGTTGCCGGTAATAAGCACCCCCTGTGTATTAAAGGTCAGCTTTCGAACCTGATAGTCATCGATACCCAACGCAATACTTGTGTTTCCCAATTGGTAGGCCACATTTGGGTTGATGTTAAGCATTTCTATCTTGCTTTTCTCTGGCTCAAAGGGGGCGCCGCCGCTTGTGGCGAAGGTGTCAAATGTCCCAGCCTTCCATTGTGTTTCCAATCCAAAAGGTGCGTTGATGCCAATACCCCAGGACCAGGCAGTATTAATGTGATTCGTGACAAACATGTTTGGCACCGCAATATTGGCTTTGCCTTGACTGGTGGCATCGTTTCCGGAATTCGGTTTTACACTAATGTCCGGTTTTATGATGATAGTGCCAACAATCAACTCCCCTTGTTTTTGAAATGCCATGGTTGCGGGGTTATAGGGTAATGCCCCAGGTAACTCAGGGTTTGCCACTACGGCATTCGAAAGAGCAGTACCGGCAGCGGAAAGTTCCGGCAAGCGAAACCCGGAAGCGAATGAAGATACGGAAATAACACTACAGCACACCAGTGCGCTTGTTTGCAGAGTACGGGTTTTAAAATGCATGAATATGCGAGCCCCTTAACATTCTTGTTTTATACCGCTTGGTTTATCAAAATGTGGAATCATTATTATTTTCATAAAGTCGGTGCTTATTAGATCATAAAAATGATCAATATAATGTCAGGAAATGCTTACATTTTTAAAATAAAAAAGTGCAACCTTGTCTTTATTATAAGAAAATAATAATATTATGAACTTCGTAACTAATAAATTATTTATACACTTATTTAATAATTCAGCCTAATCTTAGTTGACAGCAAACCGCCACAAATAGAGTATGTGAATAGTGATTGCATGGCGCGAGTGAGTGCCCGCGAATAAAATAATTTATAAAGAGGAAGTCCGTATGAAATTAACAACGAAAAAACTTCTTACAATAGCGGTAACGGCAGCGTTGTGTGCGCCGATGGCATCTTGGGCGACGGTTGGTTACTTTGCCCATGGCTACGGAATTAAAGCGAAAGGAATGGGGGGGGCTGGTGTGGCATTTTCACAAGATGCGCTTGCGGCCGCGACAAACCCGGCAGGCATGGTTCTTGTCGGTAGTCGCATGGATTTTGGTATTGAGCTTTTTCGGCCTGAGAGAGAGGCACAAAGTAGTTTTGGGTCTTCACCTGTCGGCGGTAGCTCCTGGTATGACGGTGATGAGACCACAAATTTTTTGATTCCTGAGTTTGGTTATAACCGAATGTTGAATAAAACCATGTCGGTGGGAATTTCCGTATACGGGAATGGTGGTATGAACAGTGATTACGATGCTGGCATTTATTCCAGCAATCCAATGAATCCAGCGAGTAAAGGCGAGGGCACAGGTGTGGATTTGGCTCAATTATTCATTGCTCCAACTTTTGCGATGAAAATTAATGAGAAACATTCGTTCGGTATTTCGTTGAACCTTGCTTATCAGACTTTCGAAGCTACGGGCCTCAGTGATTTCTGCGGATTTACACCGGGGGGAAATCCTGCTGGTTGCGCAGATGGTGTTGAGGGGTTATCTGACCAGGGCAAAGACTCATCAACTGGTTATGGGCTTCGTATTGGTTGGGTGGGCGAATTTAGCGACATGGTGTCGGTGGGTGTTACTTATCAGACTAGAACCCAGATGGGCGAATTTGACAAATATGATCAGCTATTTGCCGAGCAGGGAGATTTTGATATACCTGCTAACTATGCCATTGGCATAAAAGTACAGGCACTACCAACTACAGTTATTGCATTTGATGTCGAGCGTATTCTGTACGGTGATGTTAAGGCAATTGCAAACGATAATAATGGCTGGACAGGTGGGATTTTGGGTACAGACAACGGACCGGGTTTTGGTTGGGACGATATGACAATTTTTAAATTGGGTGTGCAGCATCAATTTGATAAAAACCTAGTCGTTCGTGCAGGTTTTGTTATGGGAGATCAGCCTATTTCTGAAGGAGAAACCCAATTCAATGTGCTTGCTCCAGCCGTTATTGAAAAACACCTGACCTTGGGTGCAACAATGATCTTATCAAATGGCGCAGAGCTGTCCGGGTACTATATGCATGCATTTGAGGAGACGGTTAAAGGTGATAGTCCAGGTAACCCAGCAGACGCTGGCCATGGAAATATTCGTATGAGTCAGAATGCTATTGGTATAGCTTATGGTTGGAAATTGTAACGTATAACATGGTGGTTACTAAAAAAGGGGCGTGCATTGCACGCCCCTTTTTCTTTGCCTGAAATATGATTGAATTTGTTTATGGAGAATATCGGAATGTTTATTAAAAGGTTTCGTTCTGTACTGGTGTTGATTTTATTGTTGATTTTATCGTTAGGAGTTTTTGGCAGTGTTCAAGCTGCTGAAAAGCTCATGCCCTTTGTGTTGGCTTCCACGGGGGCCGGTGATGTGGCAGCTACAGTGAGTGACGTTAAAGGAAGGCTCGCCGGTGCCGGTTTTGAATTGGTGGGGGAATATTCTCCTTACAATGATGCAACAATATTGATTGTTACTTCCGATAAGCTGAAAACGGAAGCTTCCAAATCTGAATTTGGCGGTTATGGCGCGGGCCAACGCGTGTCTATTACCAAAGTGGGTAACGAGGTGCAGGTCTCATTCACCAACCCGGTCTACATGACACACGCTTATCGAATGAAAGCTGATTTGCAGACAACGATGGACAAACTAAAGAACGCCTTGGGCTCGATGAAACAATACGGCCCGGCAGAAGGATTGGAAGCGGATGAAATCCGTGAATACCATTACATGTTTGGTATGGAGTATTTTGACGACCCCAGCGTACTGGCCGAGTACACCTCATATAATCAGGCGATTTCGATGGTGGAAAAATCATTGGCCGCAAAAAAGGGCGGGGTTTCAAAAGTCTATCGTATCGATGTACCAGGAAAGGATGAAACGGTATTTGGCGTCAGTCTGTCCAATGATTGCAGTGGCGATAAATTTGTAATGGGCCATATTGACTTTAAACCCGTACGTTCTACTGCGCATTTACCCTATGAAATTTTGGTCTCGAATAAAAAAGTGTATGCCTTGTATGCCCGGTTTCGTATCGCGATTAATTTTCCTGATTTGAAAATGATGGGGTCCAATAGCTTCTTTAAAATTATGTGTGCGCCGGATGCCATAGAAGAAGCATTGATGGCCGCGGCAGGACATAGCCCAGACTCGGACGATGACGACTAATTTTGGTTCAAAATGTAGGAGGGGCTTTAGCCTCGAAGAGAGTGTTGCTGGGAGGTGGGAAGTTGGTGGGAGGTTGGACGTCGCTAAATTTTTGATTAATCTTCGTATTATTATTGGCTATTTGTACACATGAAAACTGTACACATGAAAAGTATGCCCTGTGTGCAAAAGACGCCATAAAACCATCCTTGTAGCATCATCATCCGCATTAATATGGATGATGCTTCTACGTACAGAGTATTTTTTTCGACTGATTCGTTAGTCACTTTCCCGTTGCTGTAGCGGTAACTTCCTGATGCTGACAGGGAAACTAACGGACAGTAGCCTGTAATCTACGTATTTCTGCGCCCAGTAGTTTTTGATACCATTCCTTTCGTGTATTTGTTATAAATAAAAATGAGTAAATGAGGGTAAATAATTTTACCCTCATTTAAGGCGTTGTTTTTTTGGGAGGAAGGGTGGATAGCATTATATTTATTAATGTGGGCATTAGCTTATTCTCATGCTAACTGTACTACTTTCTGCAAGGATAGAAAAGGTATAACATTGTTTAAGTATTCATGGATGACTCGTTATTTGGCAGGGTAGCTTGAACTGTACAGCCTTAGAAATTATGAGACTACTATGAGTTATAAAGCATGAGTTATAAAACATGAGTAATAAAACATGAGTAATAAAAATATATCATCAGATATAACAACATTTACGAGCGCAGATTTAATTGTCCACTATTTAAATAAAATGGGCGTGGAATTTATTTTTGGTATTCCGGGAGGGGCAATAGAACCACTTTATGATGCGCTTGCCCGAAGTACACGAAGTGGTGGTGTTCGTTCTATTGTCACCCGTCATGAAACCAGTGCTGGTTTTGCCGCTGATGGTTATGCACAGCAAACCGGAAAACTGGGTGTTTGTTGTGCGACAACAGGCCCGGGAAGCACTAACTTAATCACCAGTGTTTCCAATGCCTACGCAAACCACATACCGTTACTGGTTATAACGGCCCAAACTGCATTGCCAACATTTGGGAGGGGGGCGTTTCAGGAATCGTCTGATTCCGGGGTCAATATCGTTGGAATGTTTCAGTTTTGCACACGTTATAATTCACTCGTTTCGCACGTCGAACAAATTGAGCACAAGCTGATAACAGCGATTATGACAGCGATGCAATCGCCAAGGGGCCCTGTTCATCTCGCGCTTCCCTATGATATTCTGCGTTCAAAGGTGAGCCCATCGCTTCAACATGTCGACATTAACAAACTACTTTTTCAAAATGTTATTTGTGATCAGCTATCTTTGAAAGAGTTGTATTCTTATTTTATGGCAAAGCATAAGTTTTGTTTTGTATTAGGCGGAGGTTGTGGAGAATCTGTTGGCCCCATAGTGGAACTTGCCGGTTTGCTTAACGCATCAATTGTGACCACGCCACATGGTAAAGGTATTATCAGCGCCAACCATCCCCGCTATCGGGGAGTCATTGGTTTTGCGGGGCACGATAGCGCACGCACAGCACTCAATGAAGATAACGCCGATATCGTCATTGCTATTGAAACTAATCTTGGTGAATGGGCAAGCAATGGGTGGAACCAGGACTATTTACTGAATAAACGCCTAGTGCATATCGATTCGGTAGCAGAAAATTTGACGCGATCCCCCATGGCAAAGCTGCATGTGTGTGGAAATATTTTGGCCATCTTTGAGCAATTAATTGAATTTGTAACATCGAATAAACTCGATATAGCTGCACAGGATTTGCCTGTTGCTTCTGGAACGACTCCTGAAATGGCTTGTGATAAATTTATACTTGCCCCGGAAGAACAGGAAAATATGTTTTCGGATGCTGTGCCGATCAAACCTCAACGACTCATGCATGAATTAAATCAACGGTTCCCTGATAGCACACGGTTTTTTGCCGATACGGGAAATAGTGCAGCATGGGCGATACATTATTTACAACCCGTCGATCGGCGTAGTGTCACCCGCCGTGGCGTTAATGCGGGTCTTTTTCGAAACAGTGTAGAGTTTTCATCCATGGGCTGGGCCATTGGTGCCGCCATTGGTGCCGCCGTAGGTTACCGGGATGGCCCGATAGTTTGTATTACGGGTGATGGCAGCTTTATGATGCATGGTCAGGAACTGAGTGTGGCAGTTGACGAAAACCTTTCAATCATTTTTGTCATTCTTAACGACGGCGCTTTGGGCATGGTAAAGCACGGCCAGCGGTTGAATAATGCAGAACCGATTGCGTTTGAATTACCTGTAACGGATTTTAGCGCCATCGCCAAGGCGATGGGGGCCGATGGCTATATTATTGAATCCCCTGATGATATGGTGGTGTTGGATTTTCAGCGGTTACTGATAAAACCCCGGCCCGTTGTGCTGGATGTCCGCATTGACGGCGAAGAGGTACCGCCCATTGGTGTCCGTATGCAGGGGTTAAGGGCATACCAGGCTGCGTAGCCATGCTTCAGGGTATTGGCTAATAGCAGTAAGGCATTAATATCCCCGATGTTATATCGGTACGGTGCGCGGCCCTGCACCGCAATAATCAATATCAGTGCAGCGCAGTGGCAGGAAGGTTTCTGCGGGTTTCTCAAGGGCCTCGGAATAACATGCAGCGACACCTGCCGTAACCATGATTGATAACACTTGCTGTATTTGTTCCAGGCTCCAGTGTTGGTCTCTCAGGAACCCGACCACGAACATTGGCAGACTCATACTCTTGTTGTATTTTCTCAACATGTATAGTTCAATATCACGGACAAGTACCATATAAGGCTCCCATTTAAACCCAAGTTCTTCTGTCAGCGTATTCAAGGCAATCACGCGCTCGTCACCGGAAGCCAGGGGACGGCTAAAACTTGGGATAACGGGTTGTGATCCTGAGTGCCTGCTTTTGCTGGAAATAATACCTTCAACCGTTGCTCCTTTCAAACGATGTTCCATTGCAAAGGATAAAAAATTGTATACATCGCTGAGGGTGCCTGGTCCGTACATGCGTGAGTCGGACGCCTGTATGCCGGCAGTAATGCCGGATACCGCTGATGCCCTTGCGGTGCCGGCCAATGTACCAATCTGGTTGCACCAGATTCTGGGATCAGGGAAGCTCATGCAGCTATAAAGGGCTTCCACCCATTTGGCCAAACGTGGCTCCGGTAAGGTGCCAGTAATGCTTAAGATTAAAATTTCAAAATAGGATTTTTTCCCCACTAATTCATCAATCAACGAATGCCCGTAGGTGGTTACGCTGACGCCGATTTCCCATCCGCCGATGTGTGTGTGGATCGCGCCGCGTTGCTTGTCCCAGGTTTCGTAGGCATTTGTTTTATTGGCACCGGCATTATCGGTATTGTTCGTCATATTTTTTGCGCTCGTCTTTTGTTACGGCTGTTTTCTTTTTTTCGTAAAAATAATGCTCGTCGTCAGGAAAGGGCAGGGCGGTGCGGGGTTTGTTGGCCAGTTCCAGGCCGTGGGCTAACAGCCCTGGGGCGGCTGCCAGTTGAAACAGCCCTGCCCCTGCGCGGGGGTGAAACCCTAAATCCAGAAATGCAGCGGCGGCAACACCCGTGGTTAACCAGCCAAGGGAATGGGGATGCAATGACGTCACAAATTCTTTGGCCCAGGAAAGTGCTGCGCCTTTTCCCGGTTGTTTGAGCAAAGCCTCTGCAATCTGCGTGGGGACAATGTCGATACCACCATAGTGTGAGCCAAACCCGGGGGCGATATGCCAGTCACCCTCATCCGGGCGAAAATTGTCCTTTAACAAATCATCGACGACTTGTTGAGGCACCGTATTGCGGTGCTTGCGCAGAAATGTCATCGCGGCGGTGACCTCGCCACCGCCAAGGTGTTCACCGCTCATCACCGAGAGTGAGATAGGTAAGATATGTGCGGGATTGGTTTTGCCAACACCCGCATTCATGGCGGCCCGGGTGGCCGGGTGCCGTGGCCCTGGGTTTATCATTGAAATCAGCAGGGTTTCGAATAACCGGGATTGCGGCGGTGTGGGCAGCTCTCCCTTTTGCAGAAGAAAAATAACGTCCGAAAAACTTTTGTGGTGGGCTAGTGCATGTAGATCATAACCATGACATTGGCATGACTCGGCGATATAGGGATTATTTACAGAAGGCGTTTCATTCCAGATGCGGGTCGCCACGCGATCCGTAAAGACCTCCTGACGACTTTTTATTGTTGACTTCCGGTATTTTTCATCCATGCGAAACTACCCATGCAAAATTATCACAGTTACCGTTAACATTCGTTAATGGCAGTATAACCCTTGAATGTTAAATGTTAAAAGCGATAATGTGCCGTCAGGGTGTATGCCCGGCCCGCTAATGGGTAATCTCCTGGGATAAAAGGTGCGACCTCTGCCGGGCTGGGCTCATAAGCATTGGCGTTAAAGATATTGGAGACCCGCAACGTCGCCCCCCAGTGGCGCGCTATTTCGGTGCCGACAATGGCAAGGTCAACCATTGTATAGCCATCAATATTACTTCGTGTATCATTAAACGAGCGGGATCGTTGGAATACACGATTGGCCTGTAGGTTCACATTCCAGTTGGCCAGTATGCGCCAGTCTGCCTTGATATATAATTGCTGTTGGGGAGAATCCGGGGCATCACTGTTATTGGTTTTATCTTTTGCGTTGTGATACGCATAATTGGCGGCAAGGTCGAATGACTTTGTGGCGGCCCAGAACATTTCCAGTTCAAACCCACGGCCTTCCTGTCGGCCAACATTGTTGGCTTGGGGAGCGTTGCTATCAACAGTGGTATACACTATCTGATCATCTATTTCGTAGGCAAAAATGCTCATGGTATATCGCTGGGTAAATGAGTATTGATAATCCATAGCGAGTTCTAGTGTTTTTATGGTTTCGGCCTTAAGTTCAGGGTTCCCCAGTTTGACGGGGTTGTTTTGGGCATACAGTTCCAGAAAAGACGGCGCCCGAAAGGCCTCACCATAAAGCAGTTTTGTGCTGATGTTATAGGCAGGGTGCCAGACCAGGGCGGCGCGCGGGGTAACAACCTCCTTGAAATCGGAATATTGGTCGTAGCGAAGTCCGGCGGTCAGATCCCAATCGGGGGCAAAATACCATTCGTCCTGCACGGACACATAATAGACCGTTCTGTCCTGGTCCGGGGCAAAGATAAACGGCGTATCGGTAACGTCCGTCAGGGTGCCGTCGACGCTGCCTTCGGTGCCATTGAGAACCCCCGGCCCGAAGTTCTTGGTTTCTTTCCCTTGCAGGCTTGCCGAAAAATAACCCAAGGCGAATCGCCATTTCTGGTCATCAAGCCCATGCCATAACAAGGCGGCGTCGGCGCGTGTGTGCTGTTCGTATATTTCCGGGTTGCCTATCATGCCGTCGGTAAAGGTCACCAGCCCTGCGGGTGTGATCGGATTGACATTGCCGTCACTGCCAATGGGCAGTGTGGCATTGCGCGGAAAAAGCGTTTGCGCTGACGAGGTGGCAATATCCATAAAGCTGATGCGGGTGTCTACTTCGATATTTTTCCCAAAGTCGACATCATGGTATTGGGCATCGATAAGCCAGTTATTGATATCGCCTTTACTACTGCTGTCCAGCGCCTGCGCAAGGCCGGGGCCGGCAGCGAGATCCGTATGCTGTAAATTCCAGACGTGTAACTGTAAGTTGTTCCAGGTTAAGCCGATTCGAGTATCGAGTCGTTTTGACCGGGTGTTCAAAGGGCCGGGGGCCGTTGAGACCGATGTCCCAGTTAAATTGTCCCAGTAGGTCTGGGCATCTTCCTCGATAATGCGCCCGTTATCCCCGTCAGTGCCCGTATACTGCGCCGAGAATGACACGCTGATGTCGTTGTAGGTCTTGCCGTGCAGTATTGAGGTGGAACGGGTGCCAAACGAGCCCACCGTGGCGGTAATATGGGTGCCATTAATGGTGGCGGCGGATTTTGTCAGGATGTTAATCACCCCGGCAAAGGCGTCTGTGCCATAAACCGCCGAGCCGGGGCCGCGGAGAATTTCCACACGCGCAATGTCCGCGATGGGCAGCGTGGGTAGGAGGCCGCGATCCCCTTGCCACATTTGTGTGATGGGGACGCCGTTGATCAGCATCAGAACCTGGGGACCAACATCGGACTGAATGCCGCGAATCGAATATATTGGCGTCAGGCGTATGGAGGACGCTGACACATGAAACCCGGGGACGGATTCCAACACCTGATCCAGATTTTGCGCGCCCATCTTGGCAATATCATCCGCGGTGATGACGGTGGCAATGGCGGGCGCACGGGAAATATCGGTTTGTCCGCCTGTGGCGATGCTGATAAATTGTTCATCAAAGGCGAGGGCGATATCTTCATCAAGTGTCTGGGCGCAGACCAGCGAGCCTGAAAATACTGCCAACATTGTTGGGACGAGTATTGCCGGAACGAGTCTTGAGGTGTATTTAAAGGGTATGTACACAGCTATAATTTCTCGTAAAAAAGACTTGACCACGGCGATAACTAGCGACATGGTACTATCAAACTTCAATATGTACATATAAATGACGCTAAAGTCTATTATTTCATTGCTGGCTATTTGCGGTAATTATTTGTGGTCGCTATTTTTGTGGTAACTAATTGTTTATGTGTTTACGTTATTAATCATTTATCGAGCATTACAAATTTATGGATTGTGGAATAAGGCTCGGGGGGCTTCGATCTTGCTTAATTAGCCATTGGTTGTGCAGTATTTTCGTTTTTCTTGCGTTGAGCACCGTATGTTACGCTGAGGATAGCCGAATTGGTGTTATTTATCCTCTGTTACAGAAACCTTATCATTCTGTATTTGAACGTATTATTGACGGTATTTCTGAAGCGTCGGATACGGAAGTTGCAAAATACACGATAAAAAATACGACGGAAGAAAATGAGATGCCCGTCATATCAGAATGGATGTTGCGTCAACAACTTGACGTTGTTATTGCGCTGGGGCGTAGGGGAGTAGAACGTATTGTCGGTATTGATACCGCACCTTCTGTGTTTGGCGGGGTTTTATATGTAACCGACACGATTCTTGATCAATCACCGGGAATAAGTTTAACGCCTGACCCCAAACACTTGTTTGAAATGTTGAGACGGTTGTCTCCCGCCACAAAGCGGGTTTTCGTCGTCTATAATCCTGCCCGATATCAATGGCTGGTTGATGTTGCTCAGCCTGCCGCGATGAAATTGGGGCTTAAACTGTCGGTGTTTGCTGTTGATGGTGTGAGGGACTCTGCGCGAATACATCGCAGAATATTAAATAATGCCAACCGGGGTGATGCTATCTGGTTATTGCAGGACCTGAATATCGTTGGCGAAAAGGCGGTATTACCGATGATTCTGAAAAAATCCTGGGATAAGCAGATTGTTGTGTTTTCCAGTAATCCTGGCCATGTGCCACGTGGTGTTTTGTTTTCACTGTACCCGGATAATAGAGCATTAGGAATAAGCCTTGCGCGTTTAGCCATGGAGAGATTGAAGCATCCGAAGAAAAAACCTAATGTCATTACTCCACTTTTCAATACGCTGAGTGCCGTTAATATGCGTACGGCAAACCATATCGGCCTTCATCTTTCGAATGATGTGCAAAAAACAATTAATTTAGTTTTTCCCCGAAAATGAAATTCATCAGCAAAAAATTATTGATGGTTCATGATTCTGGTTTTCTTCGTCAGATAACGGTTTCGTTTATTGTCGGGATACTGACTCTCATTATTGTTGCCACAATAGCAATATCGTGGTTTGCCAGTAATCGCACAGAGCGATTTTTGATCAAGCAAGGGCACCAGATTACCGAAAATTTTGCCAGGCAAAGTATGCTGGCGCTGTTATACGGGGAGGGGGCGAATGCGAAAGATGCCGCGAATGGTGCCCTGGCATTTCCGGATGTATTAACTGTTTATCTTTATGATGCGTCGCTAAAACTTATCCTGCATGAGGGGGATACTCTTAACCCGACGGTGTTAGTGATTCCAAAGCCTGTTGGTGCCAGTGTACTGATTGCTGAGAATAAGCAATATTGGCGATTCAGGGCACCGGTGTTTTCCCACAGTGAACACGATGATGAGTTTGTCGTTCAACAATCAAACACAGAACCCGAACTGCTGGGTTATGCGGATGTGGTGTTAAGTAAAAGAACGCTTTTTCAAACAATAGCCAGTAACTTTTATGTGAATAGCGTGATTTTTGTCGCGTTAGCGACCATCTTACTGATTGTTATGCGGGTTATCGCAAAACGAATAACAAAACCGCTGAATAAATTATCGGCGAGCATGTATAAGTACGATACTGAGCAGGGCTTTGAAGACGTGTATGCAGAAGAGAATGGGCCCAAGGAAATTCGTTTGATGGCGCACGCTTTTAATCAAATGCTCAGCGCCATAAAGGAAAGAGATACCGAGTTACGTAACCAGAATTCGACACTTGAAATGCGGGTTAATGAACGAACCATAGAACTTGCAGAAGCCCGGGATGCAGCGATTGAAGCTAATATTACAAAAAGTCGGTTTTTAGCCAATATGAGCCATGAATTACGCACGCCGTTGAATGCGATTATCGGTTATAGCGAAATGTTAATGGAAGATATGGTTGGACGAAACAATGACACTATTTATAGTGATTTGCAAAAAGTGAATACTGCTGGCGTTCATTTGTTGGGTTTGATTAGCGACATCCTGGATATTTCAAAAATCGAAGCAGGGAAAATGGAGTTGTATCTGCATGAATTTTCTATTGACACAATGTTAACCTCGGTGCGAACGGTTATTGAACCACTGGCAAAGAAAAATAATAACAAACTTCATATTAGTTGCCCTGAAGGTGTAGGTTCAATGCTTTCAGATGAACAGAAAATTTATCAGTGCTTGTTAAATTTACTCAGTAATGCGTGTAAATTTACCAAAAATGGTGAGATATCACTCGTCATCCGTTCATTGGAAATGCAGGGAGCTGAATTAATCAGTTTTTGTGTGACAGATCAAGGAATAGGGATGACACAGCATCAGGTCAATAATTTATTTGTTGAGTTTGCCCAGGCGGATTCTTCTACGACGCGGGAATATGGAGGGACAGGTCTCGGGCTTGCCATAAGCCATCGTTTTTGTGAAATGATTGGAGGGGATATTTCTGTCTCAAGCGTCAAAAATGAGGGGACTGTATTTACGATGTTACTGCCCAAAGTTTTGACAGAAAATGCCGCTGTTTCTACAACAATAAAAATTTCAGACACGATAAAAAAACCTGAAATTCAATTGCAGTAGGCATTGGCTGTATTTAGGAAGCCGCGTTACTTTCGATCAAACCGCTACACCAGAGCGGCATAATAATACGCAAACCGTACAATAAGCTGCCAACAAACCGCACACTACACCGCACAACAGGGACGCTTATGCGATCACACAACATCATTGTTCAGGATGACCTCAGCAACCACTTCCGGTTGTACTTGCAGCATGAGGCACTCACACGCGCCCCCATAGAACCGGAGTATTTTTCGGATGATGTCTACACTCGGCAATTTGTCTCAAGGCTCAGGGTCGACCACCAGGGCTGGTTGCGCATACTGCACCTTGCCAGTGAAACATCCATGAATCGACATTTCACACTGCATGATTGCTGGGACGCTATTACCGCCATACTCCGGCGCGGGACGATCAGGGTATACCGACTCACTCACCTCAATAGACACTACAGACGTCAAAATGAAAAAAACCACTACCCGATCATCGATGGTACGCAAGGCGTACACTACCATTTCATCCCCACCACCGCGTTACTGGTACATGAACCGGGTGAAACGCGATTCTTTAAAAACGACCCCGAGCAAGCCACGCAATTCATTCAAGTGCTCACCCAACAACAAGCCCTCAATGAGGGACCGCTCGTCAGTATCCTGAATGCCATCGTCCTGAAATGGCCGATCGGCGGCACACAACATCCGCAGCGTATCGCCGCGTTGATTCGCATCATGGTCAGCGGTGAAGTGGCCGTTGTTATTGATCGGGCCCCTATGGCCGTGCCCACATCCTCGAACATGGCCCTGTCCGAAGAGATCATCGAGCCCAAACCGGCGACCCTGGGGCCACATGAAGAACCGGGTTATGTACCTAAGGAAAATCCACACTCGGGTCTGCATAATCAGGCCGCGCTTACACCGGATTTTCAAACTTCGGCAGACTCTTTTAAAACCACCCGGCAGGTGGATATGCGTACTTTATCGCCAGAGGATGAGGTGGCGGCAGAAGCACTTGATGAGCAAGGCTGGGATAAAGATAAAGTCGAACAAGTCCTTAAATCCGGCGATAATTTTACAGAAACCCCCTACCAGGCGGGCGACAAACTGTACGGCTTCAACACCGCAGGCCGTGCCCGAAACCTGGACAATTCCGCTTACCTGCTGGATGAGACGGGCATGAACGAGGTGCAGGAAAAATATTTCAGGCAAGGCCACTGGGACAAAGAGGGTGTTAAGGACTATCTTGCGTTACCGTGTTTCAACAGTGCCAGTACCATTGATGCCATGAAAGTGACAAAACCCACTACCGGCATTCAGTCCACCATTGGTAAAGCCACGGAACTGCTGCGATACGATGCACCCGATGGATATACCACAGGCACATTGGGTAAAATCATGGGCGGTGGCGGCCGTCAGACTACCCTTGACCCTTCTGCCCTCAAATTACTTGGAAAATAAACCATGCCTAATACAGAAGAACAACGACTCGACCTTATAGAAAATTGCACACTGTTACTGGAAGGGCCGTTAAAACCCTTTAAGCAGACAGACAACACCGCTGAAGGGCGTATGATCACGCAATGCCAGTGGCTTAAGGAACGGGCTGAAAACCATGATCTGCCTTTGCCAGTAAAAGAAGGGAAACTGGGGTCGTTACTGTATATCTACACCAATGGCGAACTCTTTACAGCGACCAGCACCAAGGATGAAATTCGACGTGTAGAAACCATGATGCAACGAATCATTCGATTAGCCTATAAAGGCCAACTGCTGATGAAGCCTCCTTATATTTATACTCCCTATGCGCTGCGCAGCATCGATGCCCTGATCACAGTACTGGAAACGGCCCCCCGGCCACTGTCTCAATATGAGCAGGGCTTGATTCCAGACCTGAAAGAAATCAAACAGCTTTTGGACGAGGGGAAAATAGAACCGCCGTTAGGGGCTTATAAGCCCAGGTACCCTAATTTTATTAAGGCAGAACGATCCATTCGAGACATTCCCAACGGAAAAGATTATTTTTTTACGGTTTCGGATCTCATCTTCAACGGTGTCCGTCCCGACAGTTGGTTAACGGTTGAGGACGCAGACAGAGACACTCGACGTTTGTAGGTCATATCTTATTCCCACGCTCCCGCGTGGGAATGCTACGGTAGTGAAAGCATAAATTACCTGTAAACCCTATGTTTGGTGTGAGTTCTCTGGGAGGACTGCGGGAACCAGAAAACGCGCTTCTTTAAAAACGACCCCGAGCAAGCCACGCACTTTATTCAACAACTGACTCAACAACAAGGCCTCAACGCCCCCTCAACAAGGGATTGCTCGTCAGCGTCCTGGATGCCATCGTCCTGAAATGGCCGATCGGCGGCACACAACATCCACAGCGTCTCGCCGCCTTGATTCGCATCATGGTCAGCGGCGAAGTGGCCGTATAAAAAAATCTGAAATTCAATTGCATTAGGCATTGGCTGTATCAGGAAACCGCATTACTTTCGATCAAACCGCTATCACCAGAGCGGCGTAATAATACGCAAACCGCACACTAAACTGCACAACAGTGGAAGCGGAAGTTAGATTGAGAAAAAATCTCAAATGGCTTCGGCAACCTGACCTTGTACGATCATTTTTCAGTAACCTGGAATTTCAGATGATAATTACGCGTTAGATGCCTTACGGCATATTGTCAGGTAACTGCGTAACCTGACCTTGTACGATCAATGTCAGTTACTAAAAGGTTATGAGACAGGGTAAACACCTGTCATTATCGAGTACGATGAAGAAGTATCCGGGAAGGCCGTCCTGACCTTAAGCCATGAGCTTGTA
>NVUB02000124.1 GCA_002401775.2 Ectothiorhodospiraceae bacterium | reverse complement strand
TTTCTTTTTACTTTTCTTTTTACTTTTCTTTTTAGGCTTGTTGAGAGATTTATCCACAGCGGACAGTGCTTTTACATAAGCAGAGGCGCGTTTGGCGGCATCTTTAAGGTCGGTAAGTTCAGAAATCGCCGCAGATTTTTCAGTAAGAATCTTGCCGGCTTCCTTTTTAGCAGCAGCGAGCTCCTTGTCGGCGCTTTTGACGGCTTTACGATTTGCTGCAGAGGCGTCCTTTTTCAAAGTGGCTTTAGCGGCTTTTTTCTTTTTCATTGCCGTTGATAATTGCTTAGCAAGACGTTTTGATTCGCTTAATAATTTTTTCTTGGTTTTTGTCGTATCAGCCATTGCCGCTGTTGTTAATGCGGCGGTATCTTTTAAGGTAGCGATGGCATCATCGACGGATTTTAGTGATTTAGTGCTCGAGATTAAGGCTTTGGTTTTCTTTTTTGCGGCCATGGAAAAAAGTCTCCTATGTGATAAAGGGCGTATCTTGACATTTCCTATTATGTAATGAAAGGGGGCGTTAGGGGGTATTTTGTAGAATGCCAGAGGTTATCAGGGTAAATTCCGTTAAATTCAGTCCAATAAAAAAGGAAAATTCGGGTAAAACTGAAAGTAAATGGGTCTTTATGAGTTATATTTTTTAACGAAAGCGGGTATTAAATAAGCGCTGTAATACTTGTATAGAATGTGTGTTTAAGTGTTGTATTTAGGGCTTTTTTGACTTTTTATTGATTATTTACAGGCGAGATTATTGATGTTTCAGGAATGTTTTTCTCCCGTAAATTCAGTATTAACGGCGTTGGATAAAGAATGCCGTCGTTTTTGAAAAAGATGATTGGTGGCAGTGCTTAAAAAAATTGAATTTTTTGATAATTTTGTTGAAAAATAGATATTTGTAGAGAAATTTTGATGCAAAAGGATAGTTTTTCGGTTCGGTGTTTTGTGAATGACACATTTATTGAGTTCACTTTCTGATTACTCTCTCGCTATTCTCCCGTCACTTTTGTTGTCAGGTTGTCTGTTAAATCTAAAAAATTACAGGTTGTGATATTTAATTTTTTCGGTATCTAAAACACTGGGGCTTTTCGCTATAGATAGAGGTTCATGAGCAGATGCGCAATATGTTGTTTTTACAAGTCAGCATCAAACTTACCCTATATTTTGAAATTTTACGGATTGAGGATCGTAACCAGTGACCTGAATGAGAAAAATTGAAAAAAGGTGTCAAATTTTCGACTAGAGAACATCTCTTCAACGTCGTCGCTGAGATACCTATTCTTCACATTGACAGGATGATGTCTTTTTACTGAGGGGTAAATTTGCGAGGGGTAATTATTCTTATGGGTTACAAGCGGCCCGAAAATCTTTGCGAATAGCAAGGTGGGTAATGCTGGCAGGTTAGCTGATGGGGCAAGGGGGTATTTTCGCATAATTCCCTTAAATTAAATATGGTTATAGTGCGGTCAGTGGGTTCGGCGATATCGCGGCGGACTCAAGAATACGAAATATGGGCCTGGAAGTTTAGGGTGGTGATGGTCAGCACCACGAGATACATAAATGACGAGAGTATGTGCAACACTGCACGAGTGGTATTGCCAGAATAACGGTAGTCGATGAAGGCATGAACAAACTAACTGTAGGGGGCATTATTCACTGTTACAGGCTTACAATTTTATGTTGGGTACGATAACTTATAGGGATGGTTTTATTATAAAAGTGTGATATGTAGTCGTCAGGGATATGTCACCTTGTCTCATTAGCCGCGTTGTATGGGTGCGCATATACGGATGCGGAGTCTAAGGTTAATGTAAGGCGGTTTTCTTTGGGTATTATGGCTGCGGATGTTATGACATTAATGGAACGGTACATTTTATCATCAAATAATGGGCATCGAAGAATGGTTTGCAAAGCCCTTCACTCACACTAACGAATATTAACTCGCATTGTGGCCACGAAAAATAGTATTTTCGGAAGGGCTCCGTAACTTTACTGCTCCAACAATGAATAAATAGGCAACATATTAGTATATGGAAATATTAAAACCTCTATTATTGTTTTACACCGTGATCACCGGCATTAATTTTTTATTGATGTTGGTGTTATGGCATTTTGAACGGAAAAAGTTTTATCTCTATTGTATGGGGTTATGGTTGGCTTTTTTTGTGAGTATGTCATTGCAGGGTACTTTTGGTGAAGCCATTATCCCTATGCTTTTAGCATTTTCGACCTATTATATTAGCTCACTTGTGTTGGCAAAAATTCTACAGATAACGACCGATCTACAGATTCCATATCAGCGATACCATTTAATTATGGCGGCGGCAGTAATGTTAATGTTTATTGCTGACAGGCAAGGTTTGAGTTTTACGTTAGTGAGTTTACCGATAGCCATAGGTGTTTCAGTCCCATTGATATATACCGCTATTTTATGCCTTAAAACCGTTAATCTTGATTATATGTCGAAAATATTTTCAATTTTAATGCTGTTAAATGGGATACATTTTCTGGACTATCCATTTTTACGCCAGGATACTAGTATGGCGGTTTTCGGTTATTCATTAGAATTTTTATTTTTGATAATATTGTCAATTTACCTGCCCATTTATACGACGAAACATATCTCTGACCGTTATGCGAATATGTTAAAGAAAGAAATTGATGAACACTTTTTAACCGTCGAAAACTTGCGTGTTGCAAAAGATCAGGCCATTGCAGCACACCAGGTGAAGAGTGATTTTTTGGCCAATATGAGTCATGAAATCAGAACGCCAATGAACGGAATATTAGGTGTTTCATTATTATTACAAGATAAAAATTTTTGCGTTAATA
Organism: Ectothiorhodospiraceae bacterium; assembly: GCA_002401775.2. GTDB lineage: Bacteria > Pseudomonadota > Gammaproteobacteria > SZUA-152 > SZUA-152 > SZUA-152. The sequence goes on along the minus strand of NVUB02000124.1, from coordinate 15,735 downwards.
ATAATGACTTTATTGATTTGGCGAAAAAATCTACAGACCGTTTGCTTTCTGTGTTGAATGATATTATGGACTATTCAAAAATAGATGCCGGTGAGCTTAAATTAGCCGTAGAATATTTTTCCATTAAAGAGTGTTTGGAATCTGTCGTATTTATGCATGAATCGCAAGCGGATAAAAAAGGATTAACGATAAGTGTTGAAATCTCAGACAGTGTTCCGGCTGTGGTGTCTGCGGATAACTTACGATTGCGTCAGGTTTTAATGAACCTGATCAATAATGCTATTAAATTCACGCATAACGGTGGTGTAAATATTTTTGCGTCGGCCGAGAGTCATGAACAAGGTCAGTTAACGCTCAATTTTGCGATCACAGATACTGGAATAGGGATTAATAAAGACAAAATAAAATTAATTTTCGGTGCATTCAATCAAGCCGATATGTCTACAACACGCGCTTTTGGTGGCACGGGATTAGGCTTGTCAATTAATCGTGAGTTAGTAAAAATGATGGGGGGAGAAATCAGTTGTGAGAGTGAGCCAGGCAAGGGTTCGGTGTTTCGATTTTATATTACCACTGCTCTGGAGCCCGCTTGATTTGATGGAGCTACTCGTCATTTTTACGCGAAGGTGTCGTGCAATGGGAAGGGTGCCAATCCATACGCTCCATTAAATATCCTAAACAATCCTGGCGAATGACCTCTTTATTGAGGGTAAACATGGAAGGCATGACTTCTCGGGCGGTACGAAGCTCACCCGCCTGCAAAGCAAAATATCGGTGTGTAACATCCTTTCCACTTTCATCCTCCACGAGTAAGGGGATTTCTGTTTGTCCGGGGTTAACATATGCGAGGGTAATACCTGTAGCTAGCTCGTGGAAATTTAAATGATCCAGGTCAGGCAGAAAGTTGATAGCAGCCGGTGCGGCATCCAGCATTTCTGAGCCGTCAAATTGCATATCAATGTGGTTCGGAACGGTGACAGTGGCGACAGTGTGAAATAAATCCATGTCGTGAGCAGCGACTGAATGTGTCGGGAGTTCTGAGAGATGCAGGCAGGTATTGATTAAATCTGCGGCGTGTGCGGTACCGTGAGGTTGGTCTGGCTTTCCGCACTCGACGGTGACGGCCGGGCAGAGTTTACTGAAAGCCATGGATTGCACGCCACTGGGCTTGGTAAAATACACCACGGTACGGGAAAATTGGGTAGCAATATGGAAAAAAGCGGTTTCTAAGCGATTAATGCAGGCGTAGTGAGGGTTTAGCCCGGTGTTGTTATGTACGTCGATGCTGACAAAGACTTTTTGGGCGCGCAGGGTATCCACTATTTGTTGCATCATCTTATTTTCGGAAGATTTTTCCACAGCGCCACTATGCTCACTCTCAGGGCTTCTATTATCAACGGGCCAGACACGATTGAAATCTGGCTGGCCATCAATATGGCGCTGTCCATAGCGAGCGGCTGCCACATTGCCGATAAAAATGCACAGTGCGCGGGGTAATGTTGACTGTTGATATTTTTTTAACAGAGACTGAATGGCCAATAGGCCAGTAGTCTCGTTGCCGTGCAGCAACACGGACACAAACAGGGGGTGTGGTCGGCGGCCCGGTAATTGAATGAGGGTCGGGCCTGAAAGAATTCGATACAGTTCCGTTGCCGGTGAATCCAGCAAGCCGCAAGGAATGTGATCAAGTAATGTGAGCATGGTATTTACGAGGCCACCGACTTCATTTTAAGGCCCATTATTACGGTTTTTATAACACCCTTAATTTATTGCCAGCTTGTATTTATTACATTAAGTGCCGAACCTTAGTAAGGGATGGCTGCTCGCAGGTGTTGGTATTCATCAAAACTCAGGTGTTTCGGGGTGCAGTTGGCTCCGCCTAGATAGATGCACTGTTGAGTGTGAATGTTGTCGTAGCTTGCACGATTGACATTATGGGTACTGCAGCCACTGAGAAAAATAGCGACAGTAAGCAGTAAATACCCGAAGTAGATTTTAGTTTGACCCGATTTCATCCTTAAACACTCCATTCATGCACTGGCGTACCAGTGTGCTGATGTTGCAAATAAACAGCCATGAGTTGCGACATGTCATGTCCATTTTTGGCGATAAAATCCCGCTGCCAAGTGGCGCCGTTTTGGCCATTACTAACGCGGTCTTTGATAATGCCTAAATAGAATGAGTTGTCTTTTTGGCTGATTCCCAAAGCTTCTAATCCTGTTTCGGCAATGGGGAGCAAAATGTTTAGTAATAAAGACCGGGTTTTATAGCATTGGCCATCCAGCCAGATAATATGAGCGTCCATCCCGTGTCGGGCACAGCTGTAAAAGTTGTCACGAGCAACGCTGAATGGAAGCCGTGATTCAGGGGCTTTGGGCATATTGCTGAGCGCATACGTCAGGCCGTAGTAAAAAGCAGCATTTGCCATAGCATCCGCAATAGTAGGCCCTGCAGGGACTACGCGTTGTTCGATACGCAAGTGCGGAATACCGCTTTCAAAATCGATTAAAGGCCGGTTCCAGCGCCATAGCGTGCCGTTATGCAGGCGGAGATGTTGAAGCTGCTCCACAGGGGTGTCGAGCTGGCTTGGCATTAACACGGGAAAGTGCTCAAGATTTTCGGTAAAACATTCCATCACCGATTGGCGGGCATAACCGGTGCCAAAGCTGACACGGCGCATGGGGCCATGAGCGCCCTCCTCAAAGCCCCCGACTTTCACGGCTTGCTCAAATAAGGGAATGCGGGTTTCTGCCCACAGGTCTTTGCCGAAAAAATAGGGAGAGTTGGCACTGACGGCAACCAATGGCGCCGAGCTGATAATTGAGGCGTTGTATGCTCGCAGTGCTAGTTGCGGTGGAATTTGCAGATGAATCTGAAAGGACGTCGTGGCGGACTCCAGCATGACGTGCATGTGCTCGGCGCGTAAAATATCATGGCCGTGAATATCGAGTTGCAAAGGACGGCCGCCACGGAGTCGCAGAATTTCGGTGTTTAACGCCTGGTAACGATTCATTGACGAGAGATTTTGAGGGACCAGGTCGGCATCTTCTACCGTGGGTAAGATGCCAATCATCGCTAATTCGGCATCGAGGCTATGAGCGGAAATTCGGGCCTGTTGCCAGTGTTGCGTTAAACCATTGGCGACCTTGGAAAGTGCGTCATTGCAGAGCTTTTCGGGTGGCAGGTTAAACTCTATGTTAAAAGTGGCCAGTTCAGGCGAGACTAGAGGGTTATTTAACTGGTTCAAAAACTGGTAATTGATTGGCTCAGGTCGATAGTGAGCGTTTACTATCCAAGCCTCTAGCTCAAAGCCCGCCATGGGTGGGCCCGCATTAAAACGGTTATGCAGGAATAACTCAGACAGCAGTTCTGTTTCCAGGATGAGCTGCTGCCGATAACGATCAAAATCCCGTTTGTAGAAACGGGAGCCGTGAATTTCCTGACCCATACCCTAAGTTATGTGTCATAACCGGACATTCGTCTAGTGGTTTACTTGAATAAGTGATCGATGTCATGTTTCCCGCAGTGTTGGCCAGCAGGTATAATCTGCTTTTTCGCCTGCACTTTCGCTTGAGCTTTCCCCTTAGCTTTGGCCTCCAGTAAGGGCAAGCACACTAGAAAGTACACATAAACTATGCCTACACCGACGACTTCACCGGATGCCTCTACTTTTCAGGGACTTATACTTGCTTTACAACAATACTGGGCCGAACAGGGCTGCGTTATTCTGCAACCATTGGACATGGAGGTGGGCGCAGGTACCTTTCACCCCGCTACGTTCCTCCGCGCCATCGGCCCGGAGCCCTGGAGTGCCGCCTATGTGCAGCCTTCACGTCGTCCCACCGATGGGCGATATGGCGAAAACCCCAACCGCTTGCAGCACTATTATCAATTTCAGGTAGTGATCAAACCTTCGCCACTTGATATTCAAGAATTGTATCTTGGCTCGCTAAAAATGCTGGGGCTGGATCCGTTGCAGCACGACATCCGCTTCGTGGAAGACAATTGGGAATCCCCGACACTGGGCGCCTGGGGTTTGGGCTGGGAAGTGTGGCTCAATGGTATGGAAGTCACACAATTCACCTATTTCCAACAGATAGGCGGCCTGGAATGCAAGCCAGTAACGGGTGAAATTACCTATGGTCTGGAGCGCATTGCCATGTATTTGCAGGATGTGAAGAGCGTTTATGACCTGACGTGGACCGACGGCCCATTGGGTAAAATAACCTATGGTGATGTGTTTCATCAAAATGAAGTGGAACAGTCCACCTACAATTTTGAACACGCCAATACCGAGAACCTGTTTGCGAGCTTCGACCAATGTGAAATTGAATCACAGAAGCTGATAGAAGCTGGCCTTCCCTTGCCCGCCTATGAGCAAGTCCTGAAAGCATCGCACAGTTTTAATATGCTGGATGCCCGCCACGCTATTTCTGTGACCGAGCGTCAGCGATATATTCTTCGTGTGCGCGCCCTGTCACGCGCTGTGGCGCAGGTCTATTATGAGGCGCGCGAGAAACTGGGCTTCCCGATGGTGCGCTAACAGGTTCACACATTAGGTAAGCTAACGTAGTCCCTATATTTTGCGACGACCATTGATTAACGTCGCGGTGGTGGCCTCTGATTTTCAAAATTGGATAGCAGGGTCAGCAACCAGTAACGAGACATAACATGATAAATCAAAGCGATCTGCTGATCGAAATTGGTACTGAAGAATTGCCTCCAAAGGCACTGAAAAAATTATCCGAGGCATTTGGACGAGGTATAAGTGAGGGATTAAAAGCCGCTAGCCTCACCCATGGAGAGGTATCGTTGTTCGCAAGTCCACGTCGCCTAGCGGTGTTGGTCATCGGGTTACAGGAAACTCAGGCGGATAAAACCATTGAACGGCGTGGCCCCGCGTTAGCGGTAGCCTTTGATGACCAAGGTGCTCCATCCAAGGCCGCTACAGGCTTTGCTAAATCCTGCGGTGTTGATTCGGTCGAAGGCCTCGATCGATTAGAAACGGATAAAGGTGCCTGGCTTATGTATCGTGCCGAGCAACCAGGACAGGCCGCTGCATCGTTAATACCGGGAATGGTAACGGCAGCTTTGGATAAATTACCCATACCCAAACGCATGCGATGGGGAAATCTGGAAGCCCAGTTTGTGCGCCCAGTGCATTGGTTAGTGATGTTGTTTGGGGATGACGTGATTGACGCGGAAATTCTTTCTGTACGCACTGGAAGAGAGACGCGTGGTCATCGTTTTCATCACCCGGAACCCATCACCATTACTCGTCCTGCCGATTACGCCGATTTGCTGGAAAGCACTGGTAAAGTCATTGCTGACTTTACCAGCAGACGTGAAACGGTGCGGGCTCAAGTCATGGAGGCCGGTGAGCAATTGGGTGGCACGGCGGTCATTGATGAAGCCTTGTTGGATGAAGTGTCTTCCATGGTGGAATGGCCCAAAGCTATCGCGGGTAATTTTGAAGAGCGGTATCTTGAGGTACCGTCTGAAGCCTTGATCCTCACCATGAAATCGAATCAAAAATATTTTCATGTGGTCGATACCAACGGAAAATTAATGCCGCATTTCATTACCGTTGCCAATATAGACAGCAGTAACCCTGAGGTGGTGCGTGAGGGTAACGAACGTGTCGTTCGCCCACGCTTAGCCGATGCAGAATTTTTCTGGACACAAGATCGTAAGAAAAAACTTGAATCACATAGCGAACGTCTAAAAACAATATTGTTTCAAAAAGAGCTGGGTACACTGCACGATAAAACCGCACGAGTAGCACAGTTGGCAGGCAGTATTGCCAGCGATATGTCGGCAAATAAAGACTGGGCAGAACGCGCAGCACAGCTGGCCAAGTGTGATTTAATGACGGAAATGGTCTGCGAATTTCCGGATTTGCAAGGCATCATGGGGCGTTATTATGCAACACTCGATGGTGAGCCGGAGGAAGTGGCGTTAGCACAAGACGAACAGTATATGCCCCGTTTTGCCGGTGATGAATTGCCAATAACAGCAACCGGCCAGGCCGTGGCTATTGCCGATAAGCTCGATACTTTGGTCGGAATGTTTGCCATCGGTCAACCGCCGACGGGCAGTAAAGACCCCTTCGCCTTGCGTCGCTCAGCCTTGGGTTTGTTACGCATTATCATAGAGCGCCAGTTACCTTTAGACCTGCGCGTGTTGGCACAACAGGCAACCGATGCCTTGGGTGAAAAAGTAACGGCGAAAAATGTCGTCACTCAGGTCTTCGACTTTATGATGGACAGACTGCGCGCTTATTATAAAGATGTGGGTGTATCGCCGGAAGTATTCGAGTCTGTGCTGGCACAGCATCCGACCCAGCCATTCGATTTTGATCGGCGAGTCCGTGCAGTGAATCATTTTCGGACTCTGGCTGAAGCTGAAAGTCTTTCAGCCGCGAATAAACGTATTTCCAATATACTCCGTCAGGCAGGCGATAAAGGTATTACGGTGCCTGCTAGGGTAGATAATTCCCGGCTTAACGAACCTGCGGAACAGGCTTTGGCGGAGCAAATTTATGCCCTGGAAAAAGTGGTTACACCTTTATTTGATGAGCGAGACTATGAATCGGCTTTGAGCAAACTGGCTGGTTTACGAGAAAGCGTAGATGCATTCTTTGATAAGGTCATGGTTATGGCTGACGATACAGCCCTGCGCGACAACCGCCTTGCCCTGCTCTCTCAGTTACGAAACCTATTTTTGCGCGTGGCAGATTTATCACGTTTGCAAGGATAACGGCCTGGATTTAATCATTATGGGTCGTGTTATTTGATTTCGGACGTGCGCAGAATATCACCGGCAATAATTAGCGCAATTTATGTAGGAGCAGCTTTAGCCGCGAATGAGGTGTCACCTCTTTATTGCGGCTAAAGCCGCTCCTTCTATCTACACACGATACTCCGTCAATTTGTTATTTTGTCGTTAAAAAAGGGAAACAACAATGGACCATAGCGACTCTTATCAATCCATGCTTGATGCCGTGCAAGCCTTTCATGACAAACATGACTTTAAAAATAACGGTGGAGAAGAGATGACCTATCGTATGGCATTAATGGCTGAAGAACTGGGCGAAATTGGCGCCGTGATCACCAAAGGAAAATCAAAAGAAAAACTAGCAGAAGAAACGGCAGATCTGTTTATCTTGCTCATCGGCACGGCTATCTCTGGAGGCTTTGACCTCAACGACGCCTTTTGGAAAAAAATGGAAAAAATAATGCAGCGTGAGTCGCGCATTGTGAATGGACGTGTTCGGGTGTCTGAATTCAGGGATGTGACGTAAATTCTGGAATTGTTTAAACACTATTTGATAATTTCCAATATTAACCAGCGTTAATAGGTAAATACTGCCTTCAGGCGAGTTTTTGTTGATAGACGTACCGTTTTTTATACCAGAGGTTCGTGTACAGCATGCGATTTTTCTTTGTTTTGCAGGGTAAAATAAAAAGTTGCGCCTTTTCCCGATCGTCCTTTCCCCCAAATTCGGCCGTTATGACGGTCAATAATGCGCTTGGTCATCGCCAGGCTGATGCCGAGACCTTCATATTCCCCTGCTCCGTGCAGCCGTTCAAAGGGCATGAATAATTTGTCGGCATAATTTTGATCAAAACCAATGCCATTGTCACGAATAAAAAAAATGATATCCTCGTTTAATTGATAGCGGCCTACGGATATTTGTACGTCCGTCGTAGTTTCTGTAAATTTCCAGGCATTGCCTAACAGTTTTTCAAAGACTATTTTCAATAGTGCTGAGTCACCAGTAATGGTCATGTGGCTTTCAACATGAACATCAACATGGCGATGTATGTTTTTGGATTGTAAAAAGTCCACACATGTATTTACCAAATGGGTGATATCAATTTCGTGGCGATATAATTCCTCCCGCGATATTTTCGACAACGTCAGCATGGCATTAATAATGTTATCGAGTCTGTTAGTAGCCAATTGAATGCGCTGTAAATGTTCCTGGCCCTCTTCGTCAATTTTGTTGGCGTAGTCTTCTTGCAATATTTGGCTGAAACCACAAATAGCCCGTAAAGGTGAGCGAAGGTCGTGGGATAACGAATATGAAAAGGCTTTGTGCTCTTCGAGGGATGTACTTAATTCCTGTGTTCGTTCAATGACTCTTCGTTCAAGTTCTTCATTTATGCGTGCTTGAGCGTGCAGATGTGCGGCAATTTGTCCGGCCATGTTATCGACGGCTTGTGCAACGACTGATACTTCGTCTTTTCCGTGGAAATTGAGCCGTTGTTTATATTGACCATTTGCAATCATTTTGGCGGAATCGGCCACCAGGTTTAAACGTCGCGTTAACAGTGAGCCAAACCCCAGGCTGATAATGGCAATTAACGACATGCCTATTAGCGAAATTACACTGCTTAAGCGTATGGCGGCATTGGTTGAATCTTGTAGTGCCTGTATTGAAAATTCAATGGCAACGGTACCCAGTTTACCAGAAGGATTTTTTATTTCATTTATTTGCCAGTAACGATCTGAGCCATCACGCAATTTACCAAGTGGTTTGCCAAGTTCTGAGAAGTCGCCAGCCGCAACAATAATGTTGCGATGGTCGGAAATGAGTGTGCGAATAACATTGGGATGATCTTGAAATTGTTCGGCAAGAGGTTGAATAAAGTCAAATTCATCAGTCAGTAATGCGCTGCGAGAAATTTCAGCCATGAGGTCGAGCATCAGCAATTCATTTTGCCCCAACAAACTTCGGGTATTTTGTAAGTTTTGACTCAAGGTTTGCCACAATAAAACACCCATTAAAATGGCCTCTAGTAAAAATATGGTGGCGGCAATTCGAAACTTAAGAGAATGCATGATAATGCGAATTTATGGTTGTAACTGTAATTGCCGGACAATATCGCGTACCGGCTGGTAGTCGCTATCGATGGTTTTGATGAAACCACGTAATTGATGCAGTTGTAAAATCTTTTGGCCACGTTTATTATTTTTCCATGACAGCATTTCTTTTTGTAAAAGCAAACGTTGATGTAGAGGTATGCGTTGATGAACCACCATCAAGGGTGATGGAATGGGTTGGCTGACACCAATAACACGCAAATTAATGTTGTGCTGTTTTTTAAACATTTCCAGGGGAGGTGCTGCCGTAATGCAGGCACTGGCTCTACCAATAATGACATATTGAATACAGGCAAAGTGGTTGCGTAAATAAACCATGGAGATTTCACTTTTAGTGTTGATGTCTAAAGACTCAATATAAGACTGGCCTAATAGTGTAACTGCAGCTCCCACGCCGGAATTGGCAATGGTTTTTCCCGCAAGTTGTCGCACATTAAAAATATTACTATCCGGGCTAACGGCTATGCGAGCCCTGATTAAGCCTTTGCCTTGTTTGTCGAAAGGACCCATAAAACGAGCAATGGGTATGTAACCGTGGTCGGCTGCAACTTGTACGTAATCAAAAGGCTGAGTCCACAAAATATCGTAGACCTCTTCTCTCATTTGCGTCTGGAAACTCTTGATATTCGAGCGTGAACGAAACTGCACGGGGTGTCCAAGTATTTTTGAGAAGGCGGCGGCGATACGAGAATGTATCGCTTCGAGTTTTTTAGCGGGAAAAGCAGGAAACGCACCGTAATGGTAGGTGTCGTTATGGTTATGGCTATGGCTAGTATTATCGACTGCCCATGCGGTAGAACTTGAAGTGACAAATATCAAAGCGCTGATGAGGCGTATCGAGGATTTTCGCAGGATAAAGTCAATGGACATGTTTGAGTTGCTGCCATATGTTACGTACTGAATCATAATCCGCATCAGTGGCACGCATAAAACGTTGTACGCGAATGGTTTTTAAAATGTGTGACGTCTCAGGGTTATCAATATGCCATCGTAAAATAGTATTCTGAAGTTTTTCTCTCACTTCGGCCGGTATGCGTTGATGTACAACATAAAGTGATGACGGGATAGGAGAGGATTGGGCTACTATATACAGGTCGATGTTACGAATATTTTTAAAATTTTGAATAATGGGTTTGACTGTGACACAAGCATCAGCTTTCTGTAAATAAAGTTGCTGAAGGCAAGATTTGTGGTTACGAGTGGGGAGCAGAGTAACGTTTTTGCCGGGCGTTAGAGCGGCATGGTGTAACATGAGTTTTGCCAAAAGACTGACGGCAGCATCTTCCGGGGGCGTGGCGAGTATTTTGTTGCGCAGGTTTTGAATGCCTTGGTCGTTGTCTGGTTGGCGCAGTGAGACGATAATTGCAGTAGTGGTACCCTCTGGGCGGGTCATTTTTTGTTGAACCCGAGCGAGTGGGAGGTAACCGTGTTTTGACGCGATATTGATGTAATCAAAGGGTTGTACAAAAGCAATATCATATGTTTCTTTGGCTAATTCTTGCGCAAATAAATGGGTGGTACGGCGTGTACTCAGACGAATGGGTTGTTGAACGGCTTGGGACAAATATTTTACGGCCGGTGAAAATATTTTTTCTATATCACTGGCCGGAAAAAAAGGAAATACACCTAACTGATAAGTATCAGGTTCGGCCCAGGTCAGAGAAGGTAGACCGAAAAGCAACAGGCATGCTCCGAAGAGGCCGCGCCAGCAAATCAGTCTGCCCGGAGACTGGTGGTGGTGAAACGCTTGAGGGGGGCGTGGTGTCATTGGCTTCAAGAGGTCGGGCATTATTGGGGTGAACTTGGATTTTGCGAGCCTTTATGTTGCTGAACTTGATATTGCTGAATAAGTGGTTGAACTTCTTTCCATATGACACGTACCGGCTCATATTCCTTGCTAGTGGTGGGCACGTAGGCTTTGAATTTAACGCTGCTGAGTAAACGCCTGCCTTTTTCAGTATTCCCCCAACCTATTACGGTATCGAAAATAGCCTGATGATGTTTGGCGGGTAGGCGTGAATGAACCGCATAAAGAGGGCTCGGTATATTTTGGCTTTTGGTTATTAACTTAAGCGTAAGCTTTGCCCGGTCCTGAAAAAGTCGGCGGGGTGACGGCGCAGTAACACAGGCAGCCGCTTTACCGATGAGTAACAGTTTCATACAGGCAAAGTGATTTGCGGTGTGAACAATTTTAACATCGGTGCCCAGAATCAGGTTGGCCTGATGGAGTGTCAAATAACCGAGCAGGCTGACGGCAGCATCAATATCGGGCATGGCGATCACCTGCCCTTTGAGCTCCTTAAGGTGCTTGATGGGGCTGCTGGGCAAAGTCACGAAAATGGCATGAAGCTGGCTTTGCCAGCGCGCAATGGCTTGATAGGGTGTGTTTTTACCAAGGCGAATATAGTCAAATGGTTGAATAAAGATAATGTCAAATTTGCCATTACTGGCGGCACGGCGAAACTCCTCAAAAGAGCTTCGGCTACGAAGTAGTGCGGGACGTTTAATCGCTTCAGACAGAGAGGCTGCAAAAGGGCCATAGAGCTTTTCGATACGCGCAGGGGGTAAATACGGGAACACCCCCAGCGTGTATTGTTTGTCGGCGGATTCTGCGACGGTAGTGGATGGTAGGCCGGTCGCCAAAAATGTCAGCAATACCGCGAATAGTATGAGGAGTGTGCGGGCTCGGCGACGAGGTGGGCGGGTCCCACAAAGGCAATAAAAATAATTAGTATATTGACGCAGCATTGCTTGCTCCGGTTTGTTCAGTGGTTCTTAATGCGAAGCCTTACTCATCGCCTTGTACTGACTTTAGCTGATTTTTGGCAGGAGTCGAATATAGGAGGCGTGCAGGGGGTTTAATTTTACGTTGGATATTACGAAACTAAATTCCCGGTATAGGCAGCATTTTACGGGTGGCGAATGATTAGCGCTTGAAGAAATGCTTGAAGGAATGCCTGAAGCAATGCGTGATGCAGCCGGTTATCGATACCCACCTTGACAGTGAGTGAATATCGACTACGCTTACTACGTTGTTGCGTTAAAATCAACAGGAGGGTGTATATGACTACGGCAATCGTGTTTTTTGTTGTGTTGTTCGGTTTTGCATTTTTTTGTATGGCAGAGTCTTCTTAAACTTCCCTTAAAGCTCACGTCATGGAAAAACCGGGACCGCTTCTGCGGCCCCGGTTTTTTTGGGTTTGGGAGATATGAAACAACGGTAAATTAGCGCTAGGCCCCGTCTGGGCAAAGGATTCTGGTAGAATAAGTGCTCATTTGCCGATAATGGTATGAGTATTAATGGCCACAAAACCCTTGGTGATTCTGGATCGCGACGGCGTGATCAACCAGGATTCTGATAAATTCATAAAATCAGTGCAGGAATTTGTCCCGATTGCGGGAAGCCTTGAGGCTATAGCAACGTTAAATCGGGCAGGTTACCGGGTTGTTATCGCCACGAATCAATCGGGCTTGGCTCGTGGTTTGTTTGACCTGGCTACGCTTGAGGCGATGCATGATAAATTGCAGCAATTATTAATAGTTGCGGGTGGTCATATAGAAGGCATTTTCTATTGCCCTCATGGTCCTGCTGCGGGTTGTGACTGTCGAAAACCCCTTCCGGGCCTATTACAACAAATAGCCGCACAGTATGAAGTAAGCCTGGTTGACGTACCCGTAATAGGTGATTCAATGAGAGACTTGCAAAGCGCGTTTGCCGTAGGGGCTCGTCCTATATTGGTACGAACGGGTAAGGGAGAAAGGACGCTGGCAGCGTTGAGAAAGCCATCATCCGAAATTAACGTGCGTGAACTACCCGTTTATAAGGACCTGGCTGCTGCTGCGAATGCCGTCGTTGCCGGAGAAGTCCGTGCGCTGCTCTCGTTAGGAACGGGCATGTAATAACGCCCCTGTTTGGCGCTCGGATTTAGTTCGTATTCGTTCGTTCTGATTGAACAAAAATGCAGGAATAGTCGTTCTATTGCGAGCTTTTGTGATTGAGGAACGGGCGCCAACAGTAGGCGCTTTAGGCGAAGACGGGCTGAAGCCGGGATGCAAAACCGGGAAGTTATTACGTGACCGTTCCTTAAGTTCGCATTACGTACTCATTACAGTCTAATTGCGTCATTAGCGCGTAATAAATCTACAGGATATTCGTTATGTTATTTATTCGCTCACTGATATTCAGTGTCGGTATGCTTGTCTCGACGGTGGTGGCCGCTTTGTTATTGATGCTGTGCTCCCCGCTTCCCTTTCGAGTGCGATCAGGTGTAGCGCGAATTTATGCTTTATATGTCGTGGAATCCTTGAGAGTACTTTGCGGTGTTAACTATCAGGTTCGGGGCGTGGAAAACATACCAAAAGGCGCGGCAATAATATTTTCCAAGCACCAGTCAACGTGGGAAACCTATGCATTACAACTTATGTTTCCGCCACAAGTGTGGGTATTAAAACGGGAACTCATGTGGCTGCCTTTTTTCGGCTGGGGGATGGCCGTTTTAAAACCGATATCCATCAACCGTGGCGCGGGTCGAAAGGCCATCAAACAGATTATTAAACAAGGCCGGGAACGTCTGGATGCGGGAATTTGGGTCACTATATTCCCCGAGGGTACCCGGGTAGCGCCAGGCCAGGAAAAACGCTGGGGCATGGGTGGGGCAATTTTGGCGGAACATACGGCCTACCCGGTGGTTCCTGTCGCCCACAATGCAGGTGAATTCTGGGGGAAGCGCTCGTTTATCAAGCGCCCAGGAACGATTCAGGTCATTATTGGTGAAGCCGTGCAAACCAAGGACCGAAAGGCTGCAGATATCAATACGCAAGTGAACCGCTGGATGACATTAGCCCTGTCAGAGATTGCGAGCAAGGCATCTTCTTAATAGACGTCTGCGATGGCAAACGGTATGCTTGCACCCCGCAGATTAGTTCAATCTGCACAATTATGCGCCCGTAGCTCAGCTGGATAGAGTACTGCCCTCCGAAGGCAGGGGTCGCGCGTTCGAATCGCGCCGGGCGCACCATATCTTAACGCTGTGGAATTCGCATGCAAGTTTCACTTTTTCCCCCAGGACCTATCAGATCAATCTATCAGCAGTCGTTTAATATTCGCTGCGATGGACTATCAAACGTAAGCGATTGCTTCACTTACACATCACCTAAAAAAACAAGTGCGACATAAATTATATTTGTTGGATATAAAATATCAGTTTATTCGATGTTTGCGTTTAGCGTGTAATGATTATTGAGTTTACAATTTCTCTCTCCTTTTTCTCCTCTGCTTTGTTAGTTACCCCTAATCCACTAACGACCCTACCCGTTTCAGAATGCAAAGGCGTAAGAGTCGAGGGCGAGTTTTGTGTGTAGTGTTAGCGCGCTTTGATAGCGATAAAATTTGCAATTATCAATTTATACGCTATACACAATATGTATGATTGTTATTTGCGAAAAATGGAATTTTTATGCACAGGGACTCTTCGAATACGACAACCAGTAAACTCAACGATAAACCCCTTGTGGTTAGTGGGTCAAATGTAAGTGCGGTCATTATTATTTTGATCGTAAGTACACCCGTCCATTATATTTTGGAGTCTTCCTGGATTATATATTTTTCTATTGCGGTTGTGTTGTACCTTTTATATCGGGAACGATCAGAGGCAATCGTCGCAGTCAGTAAACAGATCTTAGCGGAAAGTAAACATGCCCAACAAAGTAATGACGTGGGTGATGTTTTTAACGCCCTGCACCATGGCGTTAAAAGAAATATGGATCATGTAGAAGATGCGATATGTCGCAGTAAGGGGCTTATCGGTGATGCAGAGAAATCACTAAATCAGAGCTTTTTAGAACTGAATCAGATTTCATCAGGACAAAGTAGCATTGTCCTGTCAATCATTGACCGTGTTGTAGATAAAGGTGCGGGAGAAGGTATGTGTATTGATGATTTTGTTCATAAAATGGAAGGAATATTAGATGAATTTATAGCAATAATAGTTGACACCAGTACTCACAGTATTAATGCGGTGCAACACATAGATGACTTGGTTGAACATTTAGAGCATGTTTTTGGGCTTGTTAAGGATGCCGAAAATATTGCTGACCAAACGAATCTGTTGGCACTAAATGCAGCGATTGAAGCCGCACGGGCGGGCGAACATGGACGTGGTTTTGCCGTTGTCGCCGACGAGGTTAGAGCGCTTTCTGTCCGCTCCAGTGGCTTTAACGAGCAAATTCGTAATCATGTGGCTGAAGCAACTACATCACTGTCACGAGTGCGAGAAACAGTGGGAAAAATGGCGGAACGAGATATGAGTGATTCTATTGATGCAAAGGATCAAATTAATAGTTTGTTGACTGAATTAGGTGAGTTAAATCAATTTCTAGGTAGTAATGTAACTGCATTGGCAAAATATGGAGAAAGGACAAGTCTTGCCGTTGAGAATGCAGTGCGTTGTTTGCAATTTGACGATATCGTACAGCAAAATTTGTCAGCGGCAATTGAGTGTGTAGATTCCGTAAAAGAAATATCGGGAATTCCTGTTGATCATCATATGAATGATGTTGAATTAAAAACAACCATTAATAAACTGGTTGATTCGAAAGCGTATAAGGCCAAAATGAGCGAAAGGGTTCTTCAGCAGTCAATGACAGAAGGCGTTGCAGAGTTATTTTAACGGTATTGAATGTAATTTGATAAGGCCGTTAAATAAAAATATTGAAAGTATACTAGGGGCCGTTCTCAATTACCTGAGTAAGCGTGATTCTGAGGCATTTTTCGTGCTGGCACCAAATGTAGGCGCTTTAGGCGAGGCGCGGTGAGGCGTAATAGTCATTCTATTGCAACGAATCGCA
>NVUB02000123.1 GCA_002401775.2 Ectothiorhodospiraceae bacterium | reverse complement strand
TCAGGTATTTCATTTTGATGCTGCTGGACGACATTTACGCACTTTCGATACCACCACCAACGCAGTAATCTACCAATTCCGCTACGACATCGAAGGCCACCTCAGTGAAATCGAAGACGTAGACGGCAACATCACCACCATCGAACGCAGCGGTGCCACACCCACGGCCATTGTTGCACCCGATGGCCAGCGTACATCATTAACGCTGGACGTTAACGGATACCTGGATTCAGTCACAGACCCCGAAGGCGAACAGTATTTAATGGAATACACACCAGACGGACTCATGACAGAGTTCACAGACCGAAATGGCAATATTTCTACTTACATTTTTGATGCCAGTGGGCGTTTAATACAAGACGTAAACCCCGTCGGCGGAGGGTGGTTATTAAATCGCACTGAACTGGATAATGGTTTTGCAGTTGATATGACCAGTGGCGAAAACCGCATAAGCACCTTTCAGGTAGAGCGCCTGCCCGATGAAACGCGCCGCCATACCAACACAGCACGGGACGGCAGCATCACCACCATTGATTATAACAATGCAGTAACCACCACGACCTTATCTGATGGTACAGTCAACATTGTAACGGAAGGTCCAGATCCACGATTTGGAATGCAAAGCCCTGTATCACAAAAAGGCACAGTGATTACGCCCAGTGGCCTGAACCGTTCATTCGGTACAAATCGACAGGCTGATTTAGCAACTACTGCCGACTTGCTTAGCCACACTAGTCTTACTGAAACGTTCACGGTTAATGGAAAAGTCACGGTTAATGCCTACGATACTGCCACTCAAACCCGAACACTAACGACACCTGACGGTAGATTTGTGACAGAAGTACTGGATGCACAAGGTAAACCTGCCTCAATGCAAGCCGATGGCTTGGCCTCGTTAAATTTCAGTTATGATCTCCGAGGACGTCCAAGTGTCATCTCGCAAAGCGCTGGCGCAGACAGCCGAGATATACTGTTTGGCTACAACACGGATGGTTACCTGGATTCATTGACAGACCCATTGGGCCGGGTGACAAGTTTTGCGCGTGATGCGATAGGTAGAGTGACCGGCCAGACTTTACCGGATGGCCAAAATATATTGTTCACCTATGACTCAAATGACAATCTGACGTCGTTGACACCGCCAGGAAGAACAGCGCATTTTTTCAATTACACCGCTGGGGATCAGAAAGACACTTACACGCCACCGTCTGTTATTGGTATAACAACACCAGCGACATACTATGCGTACAATCTGGATAAGCAACTCACCAGCGTGACACGACCGGATAGCCAAGTGGTTACACTTAATTATCAGCCTACGAAAGGACAGCTTACGACGGTAACGATTCCCCGTGGTAGTTACGGCTACGGATATGATGCCGTGAGTGGTCAACTGAGCAATATCACTGCACCAGACGCAGGAAACCTTGCCTTCAGCTATGATGGTTTCCTTCCAGTAAACACCACTTGGAGTGGCGCAATTGCGGGCAATGTTTCACGCACTTATAATAATGACTTCCAGTTAACGGGGCTCAGCGTAGGCACCGACACCATTAATTACACCTACGATAATGATGGCGGTCTTACTGCCGCCGGAAGCCTAACACTTGATCTCAATGTGCTGAATGGATTGTTGACTGGCACTACTTTAGGTGGCGTCACTACCAATACAACCTACAATGGTTTCGGTGAACTGGCTGGCGAGTCGGCCAACTACGGAGGCACTACTCAATACGATGTGAACTATTCACGTGACGTGTTGGGCCGCATTATTCAGAAACAGGAAACATTGGCAGGCGTAACCACAACCTATGACTACGCGTTTGATCTAGCAGGTAATCTTGCTGAGGTTAAAACCGATAGCGTTGTGACGGCAATGTATACTTACCATGTGAATGGTGGCCGTACCGCTGGCCCAACCACAGGCACGTATGATGAGCAAGACCGCCTTCTTACTTGGGGAACTGCCAGTTATACCTACACAGATAACGGCGAATTGAAATCCAAGGCTGATACGGGTGTTACCACTAATTATGTCTACGACATTGTGGGCAATCTCATGCAGGTAAGTCTGCCTGGGGGCGTAACTATCGTCTATATTATTGACGGCAAAAATCGTCGCATTGGTAAAAAGGTCGGCGGTGTACTCTTGCAGGGTTTCCTCTATCGTGATCAACTAAACCCGGTTGCCGAGCTGGATGGCACAGGTGTCGTTGTTACAAGGTTTGTCTACGGTTCAAAATCCAACGTACCGGATTACATGATCAAAGGTGGTATTACTTACCGCATCATTTCCGATCATCTCGGTAGCCCAAGGCTTGTTATCAACACCGCTGACGGCAATATCGCTCAACGAATGGATTATGATGTGTGGGGCAATGTCACCAGCGATACTAATCCTGCATTTCAACCGTTTGGTTTTGCCGGAGGTATCTACGATCAACATACCAGCCTAACCCGCTTTGGAGCACGAGATTACGAAGCGCAAACAGGGCGTTGGACGGCCAAAGATCCTATTCTTTTTGATGGCGGGGATTCTGACTTGTATGGCTATGTCGCTAATGATCCTGTGAACTGGATAGATCCTGCTGGACTTGCTGTTGGTACAGTAGGTGTTGGCGGGTCATTTCAAATTGGTGGAATTGGTGCTTCAGGTTCAGTTTCTGGTGGACGTGATTCGGATGGCCGTTATTGTATGGTGTTTCAAACTTGCGCGCGCGCAGGGCCTGGAGTCTCAGGTAGTTTTGGGTTTGAGGGGTCATTTGGGACAGGAACTTTTCCCTGCGAAGGGAATACACTTTCAAATGGTGCCTTTGCAGAAGGCGGCGCAGGAATTCTTAGTAATATAAGTGTTGATGGAGGGGGAGCGACTACGGGCGGTAGTCCAAACATAGGTGGAAGAGTGCGCGTTGGAGGAGGTGCTTCGGCAGGAGTTCAATCCTGTATAAATCGAACAATGTGTTTATGATACTGTTTTTATTAATCAATAACTGAAGCAATATTTAAGATGAAAAAAAAATCACTATTTTGTATTGCGATGGGATTTATTACATGTCTCATTGGCGTCTTTTTTTATTCGGTTGTAGGGATGGTGGATAAAGGCTTGGTGATCATTAATGTTGGTTTTTTTGTTAGTGCCGTGGGAATTTCAGTATATTTATATACTTATTCTACCGCCATTGGGACCAAGGTTTTTGTGTGTGGATTTGGAATAGGAGTGTCAAGCTTTGCTTTGGGTGATGTAATAGGTATGGCGCACCCACTGGTTGTTATTATCTCCAAGATCGGAGTTTGGGTCGCAATAACGGGCGCAGTCATTCATATAGTTAATGCTGTGCGAATGATGAGAAATTGAGCTTGATGGGTGAAATAAGGGTGTGGCGCGGGAAACTTTTGTGAAGGAAGTTCATTTTCAGCTGGTGCATTCGCTGAAGGTGGAGCAGGAATTATTACTGGTGGTAGTGTTGATATTGGCTCAGAGGGCGCCTCAGCTTCTGTCAGCCCAAGAGTGAGGGGGGTTGGTGGTGGCGCTGCTGTTGGAACGCAAGCCTGCGTTACTCGAACATTTTGTATTTAGTAAATATGTTCTGAAAAATTTTAGGTGGATCAAGGGGTCAGGTGGATCAAGGGGTCAGACTCGTTGATTGGTGCTGAACTGGCTAATGGTTTTGCAGTTGACATGACCAGTGGCGAAGGTCGCATAAGCACCTTTCAGGTAGAGCACCTGCCCGATGAAACGCGCCGCCATACCAACACAGCACGAGATGGCAGCGTCACCACCATTGATTATAACAATGCAGTAACCACCACCACACTATCCGATGGCACCGTCAGCATCGTAACGGAAGGCCCGGACCCACGTTTTGGAATGCAAAGTCCTGTATCACAAAAAGGCACAGTGACGACTCCCAGTGGCTTGAACCGTTCATTCGGTACAGACCGTCAGGCTGTTTTAGCGGATGCTGCCGACTTGCTTAGCCACACCAGTCTTACTGAAACCTTTACGGTTAATGGAAAAGTCACGGTCAGTAATTTTGACATGGCAACACAAACCACCACCCTGACCACACCAGAAAGCAGAACACTAATCCGTGTATTAAATGCACAAGGTAAAATTGCCTCAATGCAGGCAGAGGGTTTGACCGCAATAAACTATGCTTACGACATCCGTGGCCGCCTCAGTGACATTGATGTGGGCACCGGTGTAGATGCCCGTAACGTACAGTTGACGTATGACTTCAACGGTTACCTCGATACTCTCACTGATCCACTGGGTCGTATGACCACATTTGAGCGTGACTTGCTAGGCCGTACCACACGCCAAGTGATGCCCGATGGTCGTGAAATCAACTTCACCTACGACCCCAACGGCAACCTCACCAGCCTTACGCCACCGGGGCGAACAGCGCATTACTTCAACTACACTGCGGGTGATCAGAAAGACATCTACACACCACCGACAGTGATCGACGTTGCTTTACCTGCGTCCAACTACACCTACAACCTGGACAAGCAACTCACCAGCGTCACGCGTCCCGATGGTCAGGCCGTCACACTTAGTTATGACCCCGTGAAAGGGCAGCTCACCACGCTGGCTGTTCCTCGCGGCAACTATGGTTACGGTTATAACGCCACCAGCGGTCAACTGAATAGCATTACCGCTCCGGATGGCGGCAGCGTTGCCTTTGCTTATGATGGTTTCCTGCCCACCAGCATCACCTGGAATGGAACAATAGCCGGAACGGTGAGCCGCACTTACAACAACGACTTCCAGGTCACCGGTATCAGCGTAGGCGCAGACATCATCGCCAACACTTACGACAACGATGGCCTGCTGACCGGAGCCGGGGCACTCACCCTCACGCGGGATGTGCAAAATGGCCTGCAAACCGGCACGACTCTGAGCAGTGCCACCACCAGCACCACCTACAACACCTTCGGAGAACTGAAGACCGAAACAGCCGCTTTTGGCGCCACCACCCTACACGGAGCAACCTACACCCGTGATCTGTTGGGCCGCATCACCACCAAACAGGAAACCATCGAAGGCACCGCTGTTACTTATGATTACGATTACGATCAAACCGGGCGGCTCATCGAAGTCAAAACTGGCGGCACCATCACCGCCACTTATGGTTATGATGCTAACGGCAATCGCTCAGAAGGCATGTATGATGAACAAGACCGCCTGCAAACCTGGGGAACCGCCAGCTACGCCTACACCGCCAATGGAGAGCTAAAGTCTAAAACCGACACAGGCTTAACGACTAACTACAGTTACGACGTACTGGGTAACCTCCTGCAAACCACCCTGCCGGGCGGCATGACTATCGACTACATTATCGACGGCCAAAACCGGAGGGTCGGCAAAAAGATTGACGGCCTACTAACACAGGGCTTCTTGTATCAGGATAAACTCAACCCCATCGCAGAGCTGGATAGCACCGGGGCCGTCAGTGCCAGATTCATCTATGGCTCAAAAACCAACGTACCGGATTACATGGTCAAGGGAGGCAATACCTATCGCATCATCAGTGACCACCTCGGCAGCCCAAGGCTTATCGTCAATATCGCCGATGGTAGTATCACCCAGCGCATAGACTATGATGTGTGGGGCAATATCACCTCAGACACCAACCCCGGCTTCCAGCCGTTTGGCTTTGCGGGCGGTATCTACGATCAACACACTCAACTCACACGATTTGGGGCGCGGGATTATGATGCGCAAACGGGACGATGGACAGTGAAAGATCCTATTGGTTTTGTAGGGGGTAGTGCAGGGCTGTATACCTATGTGGCTAATGATCCGGTTAATTTTATTGATCCTACCGGATTAATTTGTTTGTCAGCATGGGCGACAGGCGCTATATCTGGTTTTGTTGGTGGTTTTGTTGCCGGTTATCTTCAAGGGGGGCTTAATCCAGTGGTCGGTCTTGCTGGAGGCATAATTGGGGCAATAGGGGGCTATGCACAGTCAACCGGCACTCCTCCCATTGCGGTGGGTGCTGTCGCTGGTGGGCTAGCAAGCGGTGGTACATCCGGGGGAATAATTGGAGGTGCTGCCAGTTCGGTTCTAGGTGCGGGTGCTGATAGCAATGCTGCCGGTGGAGCCGCTGGAGGTTTTGTTGGTGGCGCTTTTGAGGGGACTACGAATAATTATGGGCGTGAAGTCAGAACAATAGGAGGAAATATGCTTCGAGGATTAGGTGCAGGATTAGCTGGTGGGCTTGCACAAGATGCAACATCACTGTTATTAGAAAACTTGCAGGATTGTGATTGTGAATAAAAAGGTAATGAAAATATTTTTAACACAACTGCTACCTTTTTCTGTTGTTGCCGTGCTTATTATTTATGCAATGGATAAGGTTCCTATTTGGTTTGGTATAAGGTTTCCGGAATATATGCGGACATTTGTAGTTATCATCTTACTTGGGTTTGGTGTGGGAAAAATTTTAATACCATTAAAACGAGAAATAAAAAAACATAGTGAAATCAATAATAATTAGCAGAAAAGGCATTGGTGCAATTGCAGGTAGGTGCAGCAGGGGGCTTGGCTGTTGGATTAACAGAAACCCTCTTGAATTTAGGGCAGGATTGTAACTTCGGGTTATAGTATATATGTCTATCTATCTAGGTATTGGCTTAGTTGTTGTTTTCCCTTTTTTATTATGGGGTGGTGTACAGGTATACCGATCGAGCAAAACAAGACGAGGCAAATGGGGGATGAATATCAATCCCATTGTTAAGTGGCAGAAAAATGGAGTGTTAACAACCATAACTTGCCCGGTTTGTAGCAATAATATGAAAAATTATAAAAAACCAAGAACGCTGGATGAAATATTATGGGGCGGTAATCGATGTGCGAATTGCGATGCCAAAGTAGACAAGTGGGGAAATCTCAGGTGAAAGTGTAATGAAGCAGCGATACTGCTTTTGTTGATAAATATAGCTGCGGCTTAATTGATGAATGTCCCGAAGATTGTCGATAATGAAACAGCTATGGATTGATTTTATAAAAGGTGTAGCAACATTTATTGTAGCTAGCAGCTTTATTACATACATTTTCTATAGGTTTTTGGCTTACCTGAAATTAGAGGTATACGATAGTGAAATTCCCTATTTTATTCGTTTGGTAGGTGTGGTTGTTGTGATAGCAATGTTAATTTTACTTTCACTATGGACAATGCTTAAACCTGGTAGGGCTATTCAAAAAGCAAAAGATGAACGAGTCACCAAAATGGGATTAAAAAAATAGACCTTGGAGACAAACAGGTGCTGCAGTTTACACGGACACCCACTTTAGTAAACCCCATAAATTACCTATAAATCATTGGGTTGGCGTGAGTTTTGTCGGGTTTGTTTTTATTACTTTGCATGGCTGTCCTGTTAGCTGTTTTGGATTCGACCACTAATCGCTACGGAAGAGAAATTAGCTCTGTTGGAGGAAATATGTTGAGAGGTGGTGTTGCTGGTTTAGCCGGTGGGCTTGTTCAAGATGGTGTAATGTCTCTACTTGAATCGTTACAAGACTGCGACTGTGGAAATTAGAAAAATAATTTTACATAAGGATCGTTGGCTTGAGTTTCCATCACTATAAAAAGACCTATGTGTTGTTTTTTAAAGCAGCATCTCTATTGGTAGGAGGTCTTATTGTTTTTGTGCTGACAAAAAAAGTCTCAGCTCATTACCAATTTGAAATCCCTGATATGATATACACCATATGGACTATCCTTATTCTTGGTATTCCGATTGGAAAGTATAGTCGAAAAATTGAAAATGAATGGAATCGTGCAAAGGAAAAGACCAAAAAGGGGCGTAAGGGTAAAAAGGGGGCGTAATACTCTTTCCCCTATTTTCGGATAATATAAAATGGTCAATACGATATGTTGTTCCTATTCAGTGTTGCGTAAGGGGCGTCGATTTGGGTTTTCATCACTATAAAAAAGCATATGTGTTGTTTTCCAAAACAGTGTTGCTAATGTTAACGGGGTTTATTGTTTTTGTTTCGGCACAAAAAATTTCAGCTTACTATCAGTTTGAGATTCCAAACTTGATATACACGATTTGGACAATTTTGATTATTGCCATTCCCATTGGTAAATACAGTAAGGCTATGAATAATGAATGGGATCGTGCAAAAGTTAAGGACAAGTGGGAGCATAGGAGCAAAAAAGGAAGGGGGTAAGCTTTCCTGCTGTTTAGGAGCAGGTGTTTCCAGCTCGGCCTGGAGCGAGCGTTTCAGGAACGTATAGTGAAGGTAGATATTCTGCAAATGCTGGTGTTGGTTTAGGGATTGGTTGGGGGGCAACAGCTACCGTTGGATTTGGTGGTGAGATATTATCGTGGCCCGGCAGCGCTTCAAATAACGGCGGTCAATCAAGCGATTGAGATCAAGGGGTCTGAGATCAAGGGGTCAGACTCGTTGATTGGTAATAGTTGTAATAGTTTACACGGACACCCACTTTAGTAAACCCCATAAATTACCTATAAATCATTGGGTTGGCGTGAGTTTTGTCGGGTTTGTTTTTATTACTTTGCATGGCTGTCCTGTTAGCTCCGATCATCAGGCGATAATTGCAATGGTGGAGGTGCTGGGTTTGGGTTGTTTGCTGGTGTTAACCTCAACGCTGGCCCAGTTCAGGCGGGGATTAATGCTAACGCAGGCAGAAATTATCCAACAAATGGAGAATCCTCGCTATATTTGAATGGAGTGCGGCCAAGCGCTTCCATTGGTGATAGTTGGGGTGTCAGGGCCGGTGCAGCGGCTGGTGGTGAAATAACGCTTTATGGAGGAGCGAACTAAGGTAATGACGAGAAAAAGGAAATTAATTTATGGTGGGCTTGCACTAACAATTGCGGTGGCCTCTTGGATTGGAGGGTACGCGTTTTTTGTCAATTCTGAAGAATGGCGTTCTGCGGAACAGGTCATTAAAAAGTCAGAAGTCATTCAGTCTCGAGTAGGTAATGTTAAATATATTGAATTATCCCTTTGGGGCTTCCGTCGATATAGTTCCAGTGGTAATTGGGCGATAGTAGAGCTTGACCTTGTAATCGCTGGTGATAAGGATGTTGCTGATTTTTCCGTTGAAATCGAAAAGAATCGAAAAGGTGTTTGGAAGATTAAACAGGTGTTGGAAAAATAAATGCTCGGTAGCCCAGTAACACCTTCGGTGAACTGAGATCAAGGGGTCAGACTCAATGCCAGTAAGTTAAGCACTAACCCATTGATTATGCTATTATAAAGTCACTGAAAAGTACTGAAACCAAGTTTAAAATGAGAACATTAAAAATGAATACCAGTCAGATTCAAGAATACTTATGCCCTTATAAATAAAACTATCAATGATCCCGCCTTTAAAGCACAGCATCGTTTTTCAGATGCCGCCTTCACTCGTAATCGTTCGCTTAATTTTTCAACCTTAATTCATTACCTTTTAAATTTTAGAAAGCATTCTAATCAGGTTGAACTTGACCAGTTTTTCATGCACCTTCACGATGAAGCTTACAAGGAAAGCTTACAAGGAAAGCTTACAAGGACACCCATCTTAGTAAATCCCGTTAATTTCATATGAATCATAAGGTTGGCATGGCTACCCCTGGTATTTCCTCTTTACCTCTTACGAAGGGTGTCCTGTTTACCCGCTGCTTACCTTTTGTTTCAATGGTTGAATTAATGTGTTCAGCTATTTCAGTTATAGGCGTTCATTGAAATAGAGCAGACTGTTATTTCAATGAATGCAATACGTTGAAATAAAGAGTCTTTTTTGAGGTTGATATAAAGCTTTTCAGTGCAATTGCGACGCTTCTTGCCCCGGCCGTCATGAGTTAAGAGCAGAGTTAAGAGGACACCTGAAGTTAACACTGATTGAACGTACTATGGTTCATTCCCTAACAGCGAGCATGCATCTTGTGGAGCGATGTCCGGTTAACTCCGTTCGTCATAAAACAAGATTCACCATCTTTTCAAGTGTTTCAAATGCCGTTTCCCAGTCAGCTGGTTCAGGGTGATAAACTAGCGGGCCAATGAAATCTTTATAACGTTTTTGATGTACGGAGTCTTGTTTGAGCTGTTCAAATCCGTGACGGAGTTCAGCTGCGGGGTCTTTTCGAAACTCAGGGTGCTGATTACCAAACTGTTCCACATCAATTGCAATGACTTGCTGTACCAACGCCCTAATGTCATCAAGGTTGCCTTCCCCGCAAGAATCAGATGAAGGTCATAGATGTGTCGAATGAGCGTCGGATCATCTTTTTTTCCCTTATCGCGAATATGTGCCGCAGTGTGCCGTAGCAGGGAAACTAATTTTTCTGCTGCGGTTGATTCCCACCCAACACAAATAAATTCACTGACTTCCCCGCTTTGTTCAGTAGCCTCCGCATATAAAGAGCACAAGGAAGTATAAATTGGCTCTTGTAATAAGACAGATTCCGTCAGCTCTAATTGAAGATGTGGACGCAATGCTTCGAATGACGCGTGATGTGTTGGGTACTCGATTAAAAATTGCTGGTACCGATACTCATTCTGTATATATAACTGGTGCTTGCACAAGACTGAATAACGTCGACCCCTCAAGTAATGCCTGCAATTGACTATGGAGTGCACGCCTTAATCGTCGTTGCTCTCGCTGCGGCTTTTCAACAAAATTTCTTCTGCTGGCACCAGCTTAATATCGATGTCTTCTGACATTCGATAAGTATTTTGGTGGGCCTTGGCCAAGCAAGTACCACCTGCAAACACTAATTGATAGTCAGGCGTCTCTACCGCTGAAAGGAGTTTCAGTAGCTGAATGGCATAATAGTCTTTTTCGACTATGGCTGGATGTGCAATACCTAAAGCATCTGCCACATCGGTAAATAACGTGGAATCAATCGGCATCAGGATTTGGCTATTTGAAGTTTGAAACGATCCGTTTCAATTTTGCGATTAAACCTGTCAGTCACGATGACGGCAGCATTGGCTGGAATCTGTGTAGCGCCATCCTGATAGGCCTTAAACAATTTGGCAGGCACCCATTTAATGCCAAGCCTATTCAATGCCTCTTGGGCGACTTCAGTAAACCCGCCTTCGGCGACTAACATGGGGCGCCCGGTCAAACGATTTGGCCGCGTTTTAGCGTACAAGCCATACCCAATTTTCATCAATTTGCCATCAGCAACAAGGGTACGCATCGCCCGCCCCACCTGGTCATATCCGCCTGCCCTCTCGAAATCACGACGCAGAAATATATTCCGGCGGGATCGCTGGATTCTATTTTCCATACGTGACTTCAAAGATTGTCGGGCCATGGCCTATTTTGCTTCGGTTTTATATGCAAACAAATCTAGCAAAAATACGACACTTTATCAAGCAAATATACGACATATTAGAATCAAGATATTGGTACATAGCATTGTTTTAATTAGATTTAAAAGTAATATTCACTGACAAAAAACTAGAGACTTATCTTTCAGTAAATAGTTAACAGAACACCCAAGTTAGTCTTTTACAATTAAGTTAAATTAATCAATAGCTTAGCGTTGTTTATTTGGAATGTTTTATTGAGCGGGATGAATTGTTTGTTGATGGAGGCAACCCGAAGTTGCACTTCTGGTTGTGGCCACCGGTTAAAACTCTTACATAGCCACCCACGTCGACAAGTCAATAAATCATATATAAGTCATACGGTTAACGCGAGACTTGTTGGGCTTGTTTTATTTATTTGCATGGCTGTCTCGTTAACCCGCCGTTAACCCCCTTGCGCTCATTCTTGACATGGTACAACCTTACACAACCTTACACGGACAACCTTACACAACCTTACACGGACACCCATCTTAGCAAATCCCATTAATTACATATAAATCATAATGTTGGCATGGGTATTGTCGGTTTTTTTATTTTTTGCATGGCTACCACTGGCGTTTCCTGTTTACCCTTTACCCCTATCCGCCCTTCTACCCACCCTGTTCATATAGTATTACCAGCATGGTTTTGGATGCTATGCTGCCGACCCACGAAATCATATCTTTACTATCCGCCCAAACTATCAAACCCACCCCAAATAGCGGTTTTTTTAGTACAGAGAATCATTCTCCGATATCGTTTCTAAAGACTTGAAACCTGACGGCCAATTTAAAGCGATGTCAGCGTTATTGCTTGTTAGGCGCGACCGGCCCTTTAGTCGCGTCTCAAACAGCGCCTGCAAGGCTTTAAGGTCGCTATAAAGCGTATATACGAAGTCACCCGTCAATAGCGACATAAGTAATAACATATTGAATTATAAGTAATAATTATTATGATTTTCTTTTTTTTATAGTACAATGTTGTATATACAGGATTTATATTGAGAACATCTAGCGACATAAAGTTTATGACTGATTATGACGATAATTTTAATATCTCTGCTAATGTGAGAGATAAGTTAACCAATAAACATAATGTTCAAATTAATGAAATATGCCAGTGTTTTTGTAATCGAGAAAAAGGCTTCCTTAGGGATAGTAGAGAGGAACACCAATCAAACCCGCCAACTCAGTGGTTTGTGGCCGAAACAAATAACGGCAGACGCCTAAAGATTATATTTATTGCTGAAGATGACAATACCATCACAATTAAATCAGCATATGAAGCAACGGACGATGTAACGCGCATTTATGAAAAATACGCGATAAAAATTTGAAAATTGAGGTATACGAAATGACTGATAAAATAGAAGGCACCATCGAAGCATGGGAGTCAGGCCAATTAGGCGAGGACGAAGCTTTCGTTATACCTGTTAGCCTTGCAGAGGATAACTCTATCCAAGCCATCGTAGATGAAGTTGCTGAGCTCCAACCTATTTCTATTCGCTTGCAAAAACCTCTTATCGAAGATTTAAAGGTTATCGCAGGTGTACATGGTATAGGTTACCAGCCACTAATGAAGCAAGTGCTTAAGCGTTTTGTGGACAGTGAAATGAAAAGGCTTGTAAGAAAATTCCAATCCGAGCGCATGGAAGCCCAAAAGTTAGCGGAAGAAGTATCAGCAGCGGAAGCAGACAAAATGGTCTCAAACGGTAACTAACTCCGCAACTCATTTAAAAAGTATTCAACATGCCTCGCATCTAGCGGGGCATTTTTTTGCCCAGGTAAAGCTACAGTTAGGAAAAGAGAATAAAAATATGTCATCGGATAAAGATAAAGATCAATGTGAAGTCTGCGTCGATCAGCAGGCAACAACAATTCCATCTGGTGGCTTTGGTGGAATCCACCAAAATTGTTCGCGCTGTGGAGAATTTAAGCTATCGGGAACAGCCAGTTCTATTATGCGTCAGGGCCTAGGAAAGGACCGAAGGGCTTTGTTGTCTGGATGGGTTAGAAATCAACACCAGCTAACAGACCTAACAGAACAGAGCTAACACGCGAGCTAACAGGAGAGCTAACAAGAGCTAACAGGACACCCATCTTAGTTACTTACAATTAAGTGGAATTAATCAATAGCTTAGCGTTGTTTATGTGGAATGTTTTATTGAGCGGGATGAATGGTTTGTTGATAGAGGCAACCCGAAGTTGCACTTCTGGTTGTGACCACCGGGTAAAAATCTTACATAGCCACCCACTTCGACAAGTCAATAAATCATATATAAGTCATACGGTTAACGCGAGACTTGTTGGGCTTGTTTTATTTATTTGCATGGCTGTCTCGTTAACCCGCCACCCCCTTGTGCTCATTATTAACATGGTACTATATTGTGGTACTATAAAATCATGAAGCGTAAGCATCAGAGCTGATCTACAAAAGACCAACTAGTGGCAACATCCCATGGACGGATATCGAAGCTTTATTTGTGGCTCTTGGTGCCGACGTGTCAGAAAGGGCGGGGTTCCGGGTTGCAGTTGTGCTTTTTGGCGAAGTTCGTGTATTTCATAGGCCACACCCCTCTCCAAGCACAGATAAAGGGGCAGTTGCGAGTGTCCGCAAGTGGTTAGAGTTATATGAGGTGAAACCATGAATATGATGGAAGTTGACGGTTATAAGGCAAAGATCGAATATGACCCAGAACTTGATCAGTTTCGGGGTGAAATCCTTGGGCTGAATGGAAGTGCCGATTTCTATGGTGAAACTCCAGCAAGTCTTAGAAAAGAGTTCAAGAACTCTTTAAAGGTCTACCTTGAAGTTTGCGAAGAAAAGGGTGTAGAGCCTATTAAAAATTACTCTGGAAAATTTAATCTTAGAATTCCCTCCAGGCTACACCGCGAAATAGCTGCACGTGCAACTGCTGCAGATAAAAGTATCAATGAATGGATTTTAGAAACACTTAAGCTTTCAGTAACCGAATAGAACGGCATATAACCAACCAGTCGTTCGTAGTTAATAGAACCCCCAAGTTTGAGATTTTCGATTAGGTCACTTTTACCTGCCGGTGATTTTCGGCGTTATTTGAGTAAAGCATAGAAGTAACTAACCCAACTGTAGAAGAAGTAAAAAACTGGACTTACTCAGCTGAAGGTTGGCCTCATGAAGAATGGGATCTCTTTCTTTCGTGGACTACAGAAATTAGCCTTTTTATAGCATTTGCCAGCAATAACAAATGCCCAAAGAAAAACTTTTTTCTTCATATGCTCTACTATATTATTGGCACTACTTATAGCGAACCGAATAAAACAAACAAACTAGAACGAATAAAATTTTACGCTGAAAAAGGAGCTGGTGTAAAACATGGCGACATAAAAATTTGGCGTTCTCATGTTGCAGAGCTTTTAGGTGGTCACAGTGAATACAACTATAACAATTGGCGCGGAGGTGTGTATGCTGGCTACAAATTCACATAACAAGTTGCTGCACTCGGATTTGGTAAAGCTGCCACCTTTTTCGTTAACGCAAAAAAAGTCACCAGCTTCACCAACCCGATGAACAAGGCGTTAAATACTTAGAGAGAAATGGAGAGAGAAATCGAGACAGAAATAACAGAAACATTTGGATTCCCTGTGAAATCAGGAGGTTTCAAAGAGTTAGTGCGCGAATTTAGTGCCTGTGGCCGTATTGTAATGGTGGCTGGTATTCGGCCGGATGGAACGTTTATCTATTCGCTATATTTCTGGGACATGTCAGAATATGAAAATATTGGTGAGGGTTATTGGGCGCCATGTTCTGAAGGTGGCATATACTCTGACATTGATTCGGCCACAAGAGAGGCTAAGAGAATTCTAGTAACGAAAGGCATCAATGAAAAAATATAATCGGGTAACCGGGAATGAAAAGAGGACAGCCACTTTTAGATTTTCATAATTGTTTTTTTGAATAATGCATAAATATCAGCTTAGGAATGCTGCATTCTAGGCGCAAAATTTTCTTTTAAAAAATCAATAAACTTCTGCGTTTTTAAGGATAAGTGTTTCCGTGCAGGGTATAGCGCATAAATTGGATAGCCAGAACCAAGGGAATAGCCTTGCAATATTTGAACGAGTCGCTCCTTTTCAAACGCATTACCCAGTGAATTTTTATCTATCCATAGAATGCCTTGGCCTTCTTCGGCCGCTTGTACCAATGCTGTGGAGTCATTAATCGAAAAAGAGCCTTTAATTGAAATGCTTTCCTCACCATCAGGCCCGAGAAATACCCACTGATTATACGTACTCTGGCTATTACTATAGTAAAGACAATTGTGTTGAAGTAAGTCCGTAGGTACTTTAGGTGTGCCGTTTTTACTTAAATAATCTGGGCTTGCACAGACCGTCCAAGTCATCTCTCCAAGTCGCACGCCTATTAATGAGGAGTCAGGGAGGTCGCCTGAACGTATGCTTACGTCAACTTGTTCATCAATTAAATCGGCAAGTCTATCTTCAAGTAAGAGTTGTACATGTACTTTTGGGTAGCGTTCTTGAAATCGTTTGAGCAACGGCACGAGGTGAATACGCCCTATTCCTATTGAACAAGAAACGGTTAGGTGCCCGCGAACTTCTCCTTGCAGTTCTTCAGAAAGTGTTTCAATACTTTCAAAAGCCTCCAACATGCATGTGGCTTCGCTTAAAATTAATTTTCCTGCTTCTGTCAATTTTAGATGTCGAGTACTGCGCTGAAGAAGGCGAATGCCGAGTGTTTTTTCTAGTGCCGTTAACTGTTTGCTAACGGCTGAGCGAGTTAAGCCAGAGTTTTTCGCCGCTCCACTCAAGCTACCATATTGCACAATGCGTGCAAAAAGAACGAGCGCTGGCAGGCTGCTTAAGCGTTTATTATTCATCGGTTATCTCAGCGTCCCTGTGCGGTGATGTTGGTGCGGTGATGTTGCGCCACCTAAATGCCTATTGTTGAGAAAAAGGCAACAGTCTACTGCACTATTTGACTCTTATCCAGACACAATTCTCTCTATAAACTATCTCCTGTTGCTCATAAAAGCCTTTGGCTTGGCAATTAAATGAGCTTACCTCTATAGAGTACATAATGGAGAATAAAATGAAGACTACCAATAAAAACAAAATGAAAGCAGCAAGAATTCATCAATACGGTAGTTCTGTTGAGATAAAGCTGGAAAAAATTGCGATACCAGTGCCTGGTGAAGGCGAGGTATTGATTAAAATTTTTGCAGCTGGGGTCAACCCTATCGACTGGAAAATACGAGAAGGTTATTTAGCTGAGCTTATTCCGCACAGGCTCCCTTTAACGTTAGGCTGGGATTTCTCAGGAGAGATCGTATCTCTCGGTAAAAATGTCAACAAGTGGGACATTAGCGATGCGGTTTATGGCCGTCCAGACCTTTCAAAGAATGGCGCATACGCAGAATATATCGTGGTGTCGGAAGATGAAATTGCTGCCAAGCCTAAAACGCTAAGCTGGCAGAAATCAGCCGCGGTACCGCTCGTCACGCTGGCGGCATGGCAAGCCTTGAAAGAGTTTAGCGCCGTGAAGCAAGGCGATAGGGTACTCATTCATGCTGGAGCAG
This sequence comes from Ectothiorhodospiraceae bacterium, assembly GCA_002401775.2. GTDB lineage: Bacteria > Pseudomonadota > Gammaproteobacteria > SZUA-152 > SZUA-152 > SZUA-152. The sequence goes on along the minus strand of NVUB02000123.1, from coordinate 39,449 downwards.
GCGGTGTAGGAATTGCCGCTATTCAACTTGCCAAACAAGCCGGTGCGACCGTTTATACGACTTCATCTTCCAAAAATAGTGGCTTTTTGAAAGAACTGGGTGCCGATGTGGTGATTGACTATACACAGGAGGACTTTTCCACATTAGAAAATGTAGACATCGTATTCGATACAATGGGGGGTGATGTCCTTGAGAAGTCTTGGGGGACATTAAAAAAAGGGGCGAGTCTTGTTTCCGTTGCTGAGGTGCCGAGTGAAGCGTTGGCTGCAAAGTATGAAGTGAATGCTAGTTTCTGCTTTGTTCAAGCAAATTCAGAACAGTTATCAAAAATTTCTAACCTAATTGATTCGGGAAAGTTAACGGTTGAAATTGACAGTGTTTTTCGACTTGAAGATATCGCGCAAGCGCACGAGAGAAGCGAATCGGGTCATACGCGAGGAAAAATAATCATACAAGTGCTAGATGAACCAGGAAGCTAAACCCGTGAATAATCTACATGGAAAAGTTTGTATAGTAACCGGCAGCACATCCGGAATTGGATTGGTTACCGCAAAAAACCTGGCGCAAATGGGAGCAACCATTGTTTTGGTTGCCAGGGACGAAGCGCGAGGGAAATCGGCATTAGCAGAAGTCATTGAGTGTTCTGGGAATGATAATGCTGAGTTGCTTATGTGCGACTTCTCTTCACAGCCCTCTATTGTGGCATTTACAGAAGCCTTTAAAAGAAAACACACGCAATTGGATATTCTTGTTAATAATGCAGGAATGATGAGTAATGAAAGGCTAGAAACAGATTCAGGCATTGAACTGACATTTGCGGTGAATCATCTGGGATACTTTATCACCACGAACTTATTGTTAGACATGCTAAAAGAGTCTCCAGCCTCTCGTATAATTGTCGTTGCATCTGATCTTCATCAGCAAGGAAAAATAGACCCCAATGACATCATGCACAAGCATGATTATCATGGTTTTACTGCATATTGTGATTCTAAACTTGCCAATCTACTGTTTACTTATAAAATGGCCGCCATTTTGCAGGGCTCTGGCACCACCATTAATGCGTTACATCCGGGAGTGATAAAAACTAAATTTGGCATTAACGATAGAAACTCAGATATGAGATTTCCAATGGGTAGGGTGAGCCCTGAGGTAGGTGCGAAAGCTCAGATATACTTAAGTGCGTCTCCGGAAGTTCAGGGAATATCGGGTAAATACTTCAATGAAATGTGCATGGAACGATCATCCGCAATGTCTTATGACGAAGCGTTAGCGGATGTCTTGTGGCAAAAGAGTATGGAATATAGTTCCATGAGTATAAAATAAGCTAACCGCTTGCTTAACATTGGCCAGGTCAGTCCCAGAGGGTATGTGCCGGTAAGGCGTTGCTGTTTCCGTGGGATTAAATGAGAGGATGAGAAAGAATTGAGGTGGCTATGGCGGTGATGGTTATTTTCGCTTTTTATGGGTATATCGTGTCCCCACTGTGTCAGAAAATGCTTTCTTAAATTTACCGTATCTTGTCACATTGGTTTCAATGAGATATTGCGGGCTTCCAAAACAAGGGGAGTCATAGGGTCAACCGCAAGGGTTTGCCTCTGTGGTGGTGGTGGTGGTGGTGGTGGTGGTGGTGGTGGTGGTGCTGGTGGTGATTTTGTTGGGGGGTGCCCCCCGGTCTTGCGTATTTATATTCCCAAGCTGGCGAGTGTTCCTGATTGTTTAAGTTTGATGCGGCCATCGGCTGCTGGTCGACCAAGTGAGCGTAGGGCTCGTTCTAGGTTGGGGGCGTTTCGTGCGGCGAGGCTGCCGTTGAATTCGTATTTTCCTTCGGCGTTGAGGGTTACGATTCCGTCGAGTGATAATGCCCCGCCGCTGTCTTTTAGTACGCCTTTTATGACGTTGTCGGTGGTTTCCAGTGTGAGTGCTTGGTCGCCGAAGGGCAGTGGTTTTAGCAGGGTGATTCCTGCACTGTGCCAGACGACTCTGCCATTGGCGGAGACGAGGTTTTGTCCGTCCCATACGACGTCACTGAGGTTCAAACTGACAGATCCTGTGGGTCGCAAGGCGCCTGCTTGTGCGAGTTTGGCAATGGTGCTGGCGGGCACTCGCGCTTCCAGTGTTGAAAATTCGATGCTGCCATCCAGCCCTAAAGACGTTTTGGCTTGTGCATAGCTGCCATTCTTTTCACTTCCTGCCGGTAATTGGAAGCGCCAGTCCAGGCCGACCTGGCCAAACAATAATGACCAGGGCCGAATGTTCCATTCTATGTTTTCAAGCGTCTGTCCTTGTATGAGTGCAACGCCTGCTTTGCCTGACCAAACGCTGCCACTGATAGAAGATAATGCCAATATTCGTGATGATTGTTCGCTGGCTTTCCAATGGGCATAGGCGCGTTCGGCGGGAAAATTCAGCACTAGCGCGACTAGATAAACCAGTAGGCCAAAAACCAGAAGTGGCAAATGTCGTAAACGGGAGAACAGTTTCATATTCGGAATATCTTGCTTAAGGTTACACAGATTAGAAGAGTGACGGGCTGATGATCGTTAGTGATCGTCAGCCGCCTGTTTCGCTTTCGAGTTACTGATTCGTAACGTGTTAGCGACCCGTTTCAAATACCAGTCGTGCATCGACACGGCCTGTGGCTTCAACGGCCTGAAAAACACTGCTGACCGCCTGGACGTCGTGACGAGTGTCCAATGTCGATAGCCAGCGTACTAGGTCATCAAAACTGGCGGACTCCAGCCAGACACGGACTTTGTCTTCCCCATCGGGCTGAACGCGTTTTAGTGCGGGTCCGAGCCGGGCGGCTTTGGCTGTGCGGTCAACAAGGCTCAGCAGCGAGCCGCCGCCCGTTTGTTTTGTTTTTTGACCGCCACTTCCCCTTAGCTGTTTAACTTCTTGTGCGGCACCACGCATCCACACCAACAATGTTTCTTGTTGCACGGTGCTCACGCGCAATTCATCAACACCGGTCACTAGGGGTTCCCAGATACCGAGATACAAAAACATCACCAGCAATAAACCACCGCCACCCAACAACATGCGGCGCTCGTTCGTTTCCAGCCCCATTATCCAGTCTTTCATTGGCTACCTCCTGTGGCTTTCAGGGACAAGCGGCTTTCTACTTTGCCCTCACGTGAGGATGCCGACACAATTTCAACGGATAAGTTAGCTTCTGTGCTCAAGCGTTGCTTGAGTTTATCCAGGCTTTGCAGGTCAGGTATGTCGATATCGACATCCAGTTTATTTTTCTTGTATCGCAACGTGCGTAGTGAAGCACCCGGTGTATCTTTCAATACGGCACCCATTTTGGCTATTAGCGGCAATAACCCATCGCTTTGGCCGCCATCACCACGCAGCTTGTCCAACCCACGCTGCATTTGCACTTTGGGGTTCACTATATTGCGCGATTGCGGAAAGGCGTCACGGTAGACCGCTTCTATCTGTTCTTTCAATGCATCGTCATGTGAAGACAATTGATTGTATTCAACCGTTAACATTCCGACTTGTAGTAACAGCCACGCGCCGGCAAGCATCAATGTGGGTCGCCACGGGCGGAACAGCTTTTCCAGTTGTTCTTTGCGGCTGTAATCACCTTGCAGGAGGTTAATGGCATGTTGCTCATCAAAGCCTTGCGCGAGGGCGATGCCGCGAGCTTCACCTTCCGTGTCTAACGACAATTCTATACCCTGCTCTGTACACAGCGCCGCCAAGGCTTGATGCTGTTCAGAATCGGCAAAGGTGTTTGTGCTGGATGGGTCATCACCAACACCAACATTTGCGCCGCCACAGAGTGTCAGCCACAGGTGTGCTGGCAAAAAATCGCCCGCATCGACTATGTTGGCTTGAATAACAGAGATCAGATTGGACATATCAAAGGCCAAACCGGTCTGCGCACCGGTGCGTAACAAGCCTGCCTGACCATCAATGAGCATGGACCAATGAACCTGCCCGGACTCATCACCCGCCGCCGTTTCGCTGGCATCTCCACCCGTTGAGTCATTACTGGCTTCCCAGTGCACGCCAAACAGTTCAGGGGTGACCACATCGGCTTGCAAGCCGGCGGCTTTCAGTATCGCTAACCAGGCATCCAAGCGGGTACGGGATACGACGGCATTGGCGACTTTCCCTTGTGCATCTCGTTGACCAATGGCCACGTGCAGGTCATCCACATCTTCGGCGAGGTGATCTTCCAGGGCAAAAGGCACGGCCTTGACCAGACGTTGGGCTTTCATGGCGGGTAGTTCAACCTGTGCCAGCAACACATCGGCACCGGGTACTAATACACTAACCCGCGCGCCGGAGGCCTGTTCTGCCGCATCGTTGAGGCTGCCATGAAACAGCGTGCCTGCGGGACGGTCGTCGTCACGCAGCACCCAACTAGCGGGGATATTTGCCACTGACTCTCCACCACTATCCTCTTGGTCAATGTCGGCGACGGGTAGCCCGTCAAAGGGCGTTGATAGTTGAATAAAAAGTTGTTTTCGCACGTTTTTTGTTTTCAGGGACGGTTATCTGGTGTCGATTAATATGTCCCGATTCCTCTGCTCAGTACGTTAATGCCATTGTTATTTCTCACTAATAGACTGTACATGCGTATCCGCGTACGGCCAATAGAGGCGTCACTACTCACTAAAAAATAATGACTGCTCACGGTGACTAATGCCGGAGCCAGTGTTATCTCATAATCATTTCGCAATTGATTCACAAATTCAGTCACATTTTCAAATGGCGAGTCTAACCGCGATTCATTCAACTCCGCCGCTATGCGTGGAGTGATGTCCCGATGCAAACTCATCAACACCATTTCTGGTGCCGTATTTACGTTCAATGGCGTCGCCGATGCGGCCCCATCCTCTCTCGGCAATGCACTCACAAAAGGCAACAGTGCGGCCATATCCTGTAGAGAAACTCCGGCTACGGCTGCCAACTCACTCGGGCTGGCCATAGGCTGGTTCGCGGTGCGGTAGGGCACCGGGTCACCCCCCAGATATAATAAATCTTCGGCACCATCGGCCAAAGCATTAAGGTTGGGGTCAATCCAGTCTGCCACACGATTGGCCACAAAGGGGGACAGCTGTACTTTTTCATTCACTTGGCTAACGTGTGACAGTATCGACTGTAAGATTCTGACCTGTTCCGGGTCCAGTTTATTTTGCGCATCAACCAGGTTATTGAGGTTAAAACGCCCCTGCATGTCTTCTATGCTACCGCTGATCACACCACCTTCAACGGGAATAGGCGGCAATTTAACGGCCCAGTCCTCGTCAAGTGAATCAATTTGGTTATTTCGACGATCGTCCTTTAACATCTGAATAGCCCAGGTTTCTGCGGCAAGGGCGTACATATAGGCCTGGTCAGCTTCCAGCATATTGCCTGTGCGTCGGATATCTAACTGCTGACGCGAGGCCATGGCCACCGCGACTACGGTCACTAGCGCTGAAATCAATAAGGCCGTAATCAGCGCCACGCCTTTTTGTTTGCTTTTTGGATTAAACCACATCATTAACTCGGTACCCGAAACAGGCGCGTAATTCGCCCTTCGGCCTCAGTTTCCAGTGTGACTTCTACGGCCTTGGGTGGTAACAGACTCGCGCTCCCGCCTAGCTGACTGCTCGGCCAGGAGTTTTGCCAATTATTGCTACTATTCAGGAAACGAAGCTCTAGTTTATCCACGCCATCAAGCAACACACTTTCCAAGGGTTTACTGTCTTGCGCTCTGTCCAACACGTTCCAATAAGCGCGAATTAATTCGCCGTCACGCACGCCGTATGCAACGCGTTGCAAGCTACTGCGTGACCGACCTGCGGGGTTACGCCACCCGGTTCGGGTCAATTCCAGTTGATATCGGCCCGTTTCCACCCCCAGCATGGCGGGGCGAACTTCGGCATATTCATCCCGTATACTGCGATTAATGGCCTGTTCTATGTCTCGGCTTATCCATAAAAAAGTCATTTGTAACTGCCCTAATCGCTCCGCATGTTGCGTGGTGATCTGGCGCGCCGTCATCACACTGTTGAGCCCGCTATAGGCCATTGCTGCCAGCAAGGCAAAAATCCCCAACGACACTAACAATTCCAACAAAGTGAAGCCGCCCTGCTGGGCGGGCTGGCGGCCTTGTTGGCAACATAGCTGCCGATTAAGTTGACGATGTTTTTGCAGAGTACGCTGAAGCATCATGGCCGTCCGACAAAGCCTGTTAAGGTCACCAGTGGCGATTCATCGTCTTCTTCAGAGCGCACCATCACGTCTACCCGGCGAATCATCGGATTGGGTGTTTTTGTGGTTTTTACTGCCCAAAACCATTCATGGCGCGCCAGTAATGCACTGCCTTTCTTGGTTGAGAGAGAAGGCCATTGGCGACCAATGTGCAGCTCGGTCATCTTGTTCATGGCGACCCAATGGGCATAGGTGCGTTGCTGCAGACCGGAGGCATTGCGAGAGTTACCGGAGATTGCACTGGTCGCTGCGGCCAGAGAAAAGGCAATGACCGCCAATGCCACCATCACTTCCAACAGTGTAAAGCCCTGACACCGAGCAGAATGTCGGCTATAGCGCGATACGTGCTTTTGGGCTCTAGCGCTCATTGTCACTTATCTGCTGAACAAGCAACTTGCCATTGGACTGCCCTTCCAGGGTAAATTCTTCACCCTCATCGGTTTTCAGTGTCATGATAAAAGGAGTCAGTTCGCCACTGGATAGGATAAAAACACGCGGCAGGTTTTTTTTATCCCGGAAGCTGGTTTCAATACCTTCCAACAGCAACGCCAACTCGACGGCCTCAGGCAAGGGACGTTCACGAAACAATTTATCGTCCGCTAGAGGAAGCCAGTCTTTTTCGCCTTGTTCCAGAAACTGGTACTTGTTGCGGTCAAATTCCAGCGCCAGTTCACGCCCCTGCAACACAGATTCAGTGCTGGCCAGCTGTATCAAACCTCGCAGTCTCTCTACTTCATCCTGCACAATCCTGCTACTGTTTTGACCAATCGAGATCGTGGCGAAACTGATAATAATGCCGATAATCAGGATCACCGCCAGCAATTCGAGCAGGGTAAAGCCCGCCATACGCAGACATCGATTGTGTGTTTTTCCTATCTCAGACATTGTTTTTTGAGGGGTAATAACCGCAGCATCCTGGCACGAATCGGAATCAGAAACGAAGCAAGCCAGACGCAAGACGGGACACAATATTACAGCCCGCCGACGTCAAATGCGAAAGTAACTCTAACGGCTTGCCGGACGCTATTGCAGATCCCAGTTACCAACATCGGCGCTAGCATCGCTACCACCCTGCTGGCCATCGGAACCCAGTGAAAAGACATCAATAGTCCCCTGCACTCCTGGGGAAAGATACTGATACTGATTTCCCCAAGGGTCTTTCGGCAAACGATCCATATACTTTTTCCAGTTGCGGGGCTCAGGAGTCCCGCTGGGTTTACTGACCAGGGCAACCAAGCCTTGGTCGGTGTTTGGATATACAAAATTATCAAGCTTATAGAGGTTTAGGGCGCTCTCCATGGCACGGATATCCGCGCGAGCCTTGGTAATACGCGCTGCATCAGGACGATCCATGACACGCGGTACGACAATCGCGGCCAAGATACCAAGAATAACCACCACCACCATGACTTCAATCAGGGTGAAACCGGTCTGTTTTCCCGGTAAATATTGTTTGTTTAACACGTTTATCTCCATTCTTTACACTGACCTTATATACTAATGACGCATAACGGGGCAGATTCTAACACTAGTCGGCCCCTTTACTAAGGAGTACGTTAGCAAGACAGACTGTTTTGCGCCTTTGGCACCTCGTTTTGCGGCTAATCACACACAAACTTTAGTGTAACCAACCTGTAAAAAAAGTTTATGACGCTTTCACAACTTTCCCCCCATCGCCTGCCGCTATTACTCGCATTGTGTGTGACGCTTATTACCCTGGGAGGTTCCGAGTTTTCTGCATTTTTCCGATATGAACGCGAAGCTATACTGCACGGTCAAGTTTGGCGCATTTTCAGCGGCCATCTGGCCCATTTAGGCTGGTCACACTTGTCCATGAACGTTGCCGGGCTGGCACTTATTTGGGCCTTAACCGTCGGCGTGTATTCAAATACACAATGGTTACTCATCCTCGCAGGACTGATGTTGGGTACCAGCTTTGGGCTGCTCGTTTTAAATCCAGAACTGGTTTGGTACGTCGGTCTATCCGGTGTGTTGCACGGCATGTTGACCGCAGGAGTTATCGCCGATATCCGCAATGGGAGTCGCAGCGCCTATTTGCTGCTCATTGCCGTCGCGGGGAAACTGATCTGGGAGCAATTTGCAGGACCACTACCCGGCTCACAAGCAACGGCCGGTGGTACAGTGATTGTTGACGCCCATCTTTATGGTGGGATTTGTGGCATTATTCTGGGAGCATTACTAACGCCTCAAAAGACGGTAAACGTCTCCTGATAGTGCGGCCTTTCATTCACTTTGCGGTTATTTTACAACGCGGTTATTTTACAACGCGTAGTTGCGGCCCACTGGACTTGTCTTTTTTGGATTCAGACCCCTGATGGGGTTCAGGGCTATTATCTTCGTCATCATTAAAGACCATGCCGCGCCCATTCTCACGCGCATAAATGGCCATAGCGGCAGCGACAGGCACATGAACCTGCATGGGCTTCCCGCCAAAACGTGCATGGAAACTCACTTCCAGACCGCTCATATCCAGATTTTGCACCGCCTCTGGGGCAATATTGAGAATAATTTTACCGTTACTCACATGCTCCTGCGGCACATAGACCTCCGGTAGCAGAGCATTGACCAACAAATACGGCGTCAAATTGTTATCGACAATCCATTCATACACGGCGCGCATTAAATAAGGGCGACTGGAATTCATTTCGCTCATGGGTATCTTTATTACTCGAGAAGGTCATTTTTTACAGGCGAATTTTTCGAAGAGTCTGCAAACTCTCAACGTCTATTAGGGTAAACCAACGCCCAGTGTGAACCAGCGTTTGTATAAACCAGAATCCAACCATCACGATTCCGGTTTATACAAATTTTAACGGGTATTTTACGCTAACAGTTATAAAGGTGTACTGATAAAAACACCCTTGTGAGTGCGATTAATCAGTACCCTACATAAGAAAAAATCAACTTTTCAAAATTAGCCTTCGCGAATTTCTCGTTCCTTTTCGGTTAAGCTGGCCTGGAAAGAGTCCATTGCAAACAGACGTTCCGCATACACTTCGACCGACTTAGCCGTAGAAGGCAAGGTAATACCAAACTGTGGCAAACGCCACAAAATTGGGGCAATGGCACAATCCAGCAACGATAATTCGTCACTCATAAAATACGTTTTTTGGTCAAAAATCGGAGCGATAACGGTAATACTATCAGTCAGTTCTTTGGCAGCGGCTGCCTTTTCACTACTTTTCGTCATTTTTCTCACAAGGGTGTCCCAATCCCTCTGGACCCGATGCAATGTCATACGACTTTGTGCACGGGAGACCGGGTCAACAGGCATTAAGGGTGGGTGAGGGAAACGCTCATCCAAATATTCCATGATCACCTGTGCGTCATAAAGCACCAGGTCACGGTCCACTAAAGTCGGTACTGAACCATAAGGATTAAGCTCCATCAAATCCTCAGGAGGATTTGAGAGGTCAACATTGACGGACTCAAAATTTATGCCTTTTTCGGCCAGCACAATGCGGACACGGTGGCTGTAAATATCGCTTACACCCGTAAAGAGATTCATGATAGATTTTCTATTGGCCACAACTGCCATTACGGTTTCTCCAGCGACTGAGCGCGATAAAATAGTGGGACGGAAAAAACGAGCATTGTACCCGACTTCTGGAGAAATGCCTGAAAATAGTTGTAAGACACTGATTTTTAAGTTATTTACATCAACCTAAACATTCAGAAATAAGCCTAAATCAAACCGTATCATCTCTAATACAACTCAACAAAAATCAGTGGATATCTCTCCAATATTCTTTTTTCAGCAAGATAACCAGCACCAACAATCCGGCTAGAAACAATAATACCCACTTACCCAAAGCAAGTCGTTGCAGCTTGCTGGGTTCGCCAAGATAGTCAAGAAAAGTCACCAGGTCCCGCACCGTGTCGTCGTAGGTCTGCGCATCCATTTGGCCTTTTTGCACCAACGTAAAGCCAACGATATGTTCTTGTGTGTTGCCATTAATATCGACAATAGATTCAATTACCGGTGCTTGTAGCCCCTGTAATTCCCACAACACATGAGGCATTCCGACATCCTTAAACACGGTATTGTTAACACCCCAGGGGCGTGACGTATCACGGTAAAAAGAGCGTAAATAGGTATACAACCAATCAACGCCACGGGCACGTGAAATGACCGACAAATCGGGTGGGGCCTTACCAAACCAGCGGGTAGCATCCTCTTTATCAATCGCTACTGTCATGACCCCACCAGGTTTGGCGCCAGTCGTAATCAAATCCCGACGCACTTCCTCTTTCGTCATTCCTAAATCCTGACCAATTCGGCTATAGCGCATTAACTCAGCAGAGTGACAGTTGAGGCAGTACTGAACAAAGAGTTTTGCGCCGCGTTTAATAGCGTCGCGATCTTCAATTTGAATATTGGCTTCGTCCAGTTTTACGCCACTGCTCGCTGCCGCCCACGAAGAAGGCATCAACATAACCAGTAGAAGCATTAACAAGCTCAACACGTTCACTCTTTGTAATCTCATGTCACTCTTTCCGGGATTGGTTTGGTTTTGTCCATTTTGGAATAAATGGGCATCAGCAAAAAGAAGGCAAAGTAGAGTACGCTGAAAATGCGCGAAAATAACGTGGCAATGGGTGTGGCCGCAACCGTCCCCAGGTATGCAAGCCCAATAAAACTAATAACAAATGTGGTTAGGGCAATTTTAAACAGGGCCCCCCGTTGACGGATGGACTTCACCGGGCTGCGGTCTAACCAGGGCAATAAAAACAACACGGCTATGGAGGCCCCCATAGCGACGACACCCAAAAACTTATCCGGTACCGCGCGTAAAATTGCGTAAAAAGGCGTGAAATACCATAGCGGCGCAATGTGTTCCGGTGTTTTTAAGGGGTTAGCGGGGACAAAATTGTCTTTCTCTAAAAACCAGCCGCCCATTTCCGGCGCGTAAAATAACACCGCTGAAAACAGCATCAAAAAGATAACCACACCAATCAAATCTTTAACGGTGTAATAAGGGTGGAAAGGAATACCATCTAAAGGAATACCGTCTTTGTCTTTGTGTTTTTTGATTTCAATACCATCTGGATTGTTTGAGCCAACCGAGTGTAATGAAATCATATGGAACATAACCAAACCGATTAACAGTAACGGAAAGGCAATAACATGAAAGGCAAAAAACCGGTTAAGGGTGGCGTCGGCCACAACAAAATCACCGCGAATCCACAATGCTAATTCATCACCGATGTAGGGAATAGCCCCAAATAGGGAAATGATAACCTGCGCTCCCCAAAAGGACATTTGTCCCCACGGTAACAGATAGCCCATGAACGCCTCTGCCATTAACACCGCAAATATCAGCATCCCGAACAACCACAGTAATTCTCGCGGGGCACGATAAGAGCCGTATAACATGGCCCGAAACATGTGCAGATAAATAACAATAAAGAAGAAAGACGCGCCCGTTGAGTGCATATAACGGATCAACCAACCCCAGTTCACATCACGCATGATGTATTCCACTGATGCAAATGCGGTACCCGCAGTGGGCTTATAATTCATGGTCAAAAAGATACCCGTCAGCAACTGCATAACTAACATTAACAATGCCAGTGATCCAAAAAAATACCAGAAATTGAGATTCTTAGGGGCGTAGTACCTTGCCAGATGATCCCGCCAAAAGGCGGTTACCGGAAAACGTTCATCTGCCCAATCTCGCAGTTCTACAACACGCTGAGTCGCTTTATCCAACATTAGACAGCCTCCGGATCTATACCAATCGACAATCGAGTCTCCGACACATAATGATAAGGAGGCACAACTAGGTTTGAAGGTGCAGGTACACCTGAATACACTCGACCTGCAAGGTCATAACGCGAACCATGGCAGGGGCAGAAAAACCCCCCCTTCCATTCCGGGCCAAGATCAGGCGGGGCAAATTCCGGACGGTAAGTCGGTGCACAGCCAAGATGAGTGCAAATACCCACCATAACCATGTATTCCGGATTTATTGAGCGGTAGGGATTTTTGGCGTAATGCGGTTGTTGAGAAAGTTCATCAGAGTTTGCATCGCGCAGTTGGCTTGCAATTTGCGCCATTGCCGCCAACATTGACTCGTTTCGACGCAATACCCAAACGGGTTTCCCACGCCACTCTACGGTCATTAACTGTCCAGGCCGTAACTTGCTAATGTCGACCGCTATAGGCGCTCCTGCTGCCTTTGCTCTTTCACTAGGATCCATTGACAACACAAAAGGCGTGGCAACATAGGCAACACCAATCCCACCCATGGCTGCTGTAGCCGCTAACAACATCCGACGTCGACCGTGGTCGATTTCATTCGAGCTCACAATTAGTCCTCACATCTCGCTACTATTAAAAACAATTTAGGAACCCGTTTTTTTAAAATAAAACCGGATCTACCGGGGGCACCGCTAATAAAGCTTTAGATGGCTAAGGAGCATAGCAGAGAATAATCAGGCAATATCATTGTTTATTTTAATATAATTATAAACTAATGTTTGTTGGTATCAGTCGCGAATGGCACGACGTTAAGTCAAGTACTGCTGTCTTCCCGGCGAATACCCTCTGGGGCATAAAGGCCGGGATCCAGAACCCACCAAAATCGCCATTCCTCTAGATTCCGGCATTCGCCGGAATGACGGGTGGAGTGGGTTTTTGACTTAACTTCGTGCCATTCGCATCAGTCCCTTTTGATAGGGTTTGATGTATAGAGGGTATTTTCAGGATAAAAAAAGGGCTCCGAAGAGCCCTTTTTTAACTGCCCAAACTGACGCAGTAGGTGTTATATCTGACGCGTAACGTCCATTTTTCGTTTAGTTACGAACCAGACCATATTTCGACAGGGTTGTACGTATCGAGAACCAACCGAGCCCAATAACGACCAGAGTCACAACAATATCAAATATTGAGGTCATCGGAATATGGTAGTACTCCGGCGAGACCGAACCCGATACCCATGTGTAACGCTCAATCCAGGTGCCGATCATAATGCTGAATGCCACAAAGAGAATAACGTTCGGGTTATGACGATTCGGCGTCCACACGGCAAAGGTCAAGAAAGGTATCATGAACTTCAACACTAGGAAGGTCCACCACAATGGAGCCAGATCATTAAGCATCATCGCAGAGAAACGATCCATTTCTTCTGGTAAACGGCCATACCACATGATGAGGTACTGCGTGAAATAAAAGTACGTCCACAAGATAGTAAAGGCCAACATCATTTGTGCAAGATAGTTAAACACAAATGGTTTGTAGGGATTTACAAGCTTCCCGGAGCGATAAAGCATAATCAGCACAAAGGCGAAGAAACCCAGGAAGAACTGGAACATACTGACAAATTGATACACACCATAGCTAGCGCTGTGCCAACCAGGAATCATTGTCATTTCAAAGTCCCACGCTATCATGGTGCCATACAACACATAGATGCCAGGAATACACAAAGCAAGATTTCGGAACTTGCGATGCACAGCAGGCGAATCATCGATTGCAGTTTTGTGTTGAAGCTTGATAAACAACACAAACAAACCAGCCACAAGCAGGAACCCAAAGATCTGACGGGCTACCAAGAATGTGTAGTTATGCCACCCACCTAAATGACTGCCTTCATCATTCGCGTGCGCCAACCATTGAAAGGTGTTTTCGCCACCATACAACAAGATTAGCAACAATATTCCCGCGAGCGGGAATAAGCCCGCCATGGCAACAGCGAAATAGCGAACCTGAAACCGCCACTGACCATTCACCAAGTGCAGGAGAGACGCGAATGTTACCCCGGCCAATGCCAGATACAGCACTATCAGGAAATTAGTGGTCAATACAGACCAACTGCCAAAGTTTTCCATTTACCCGTTACCCCTTTTATCTTTTCTCGTCGTCATTGCCGGTTATTTTGCAGCAACGGTGGTTTCTTTCGTTAAACCATTTTTGAGATAGTTCACAACATGCCAGCGTTCTTCCACACTCAGATCATTAGAGCCGCCCTGTTCATTGGGAACGCCATAGGCAGGCATTACGTATGAGCCAAAAGTAATCGTTCCCCAAATCCAGCCTTGGGTAAGACTTTTTTGCACGTAATCATCCGTAAGATCGATTGCACCAATCTTACTACTAACAGGAGACTCTGCTTTGCCGGTTAATCCATGGCAGGCCGAACAATAAATGCGGAACAGGTTTCGACCTTTCGTTAGCGAAGCTGCCGTTACGGGGACTGGGTTGACCAGGTCCTTCGCTTCGGCACGATTTGCTACTTTGGTCGGGATCCCCATTACCGGAACTGACCGTGATGGAAACGGCGTCATCGCACCTTCTTGAGGTTTAATGCTCGGCTGATTCATCATGTCGGTCGACCATGGCCATGCCATAACGGTGGTCGGAAGCAAGGCGCTAACCAGAACAATGCCCAAACCCTTCGTTATGCGGTTCATCGAGTATTTCATCGAATTTTTCATTGAGCCTTTCATTGAATGACCTCTTCACGAATCTCTAGCGTCTTGTGCTTCTGAAACAATGTTTTCATTGGATCAACAGCGGACTCATCAATTTCTACAATGATGGCAATTTGATCAAGGCTGATTTTTTCAGAATACAGGGCACTGCGTTTCTTAAATAAGCCTGACAGAAACAAAAACGCGAAGAACGTGCTCCAAACCGCAAAGAAAATCAGCATTTCATACATCAGTATGAAATTAGACGGTAAGGGTATTACTGCTTTACCACCTTGTGGCTGCACCATGAATGCCGCTTGAGCCGCTGACAAAAACACGAAGCCAAAGGTCACACCAAAAATTGCACCAAACAGTGTGAACTTTTGAATGTGTACAGGACGCTCACCCAATACTTCTTCTACATCTGGATGTTCGATGGGTGATTTCATCGTGACATCATCAACCGTAACTCCCGGAACTTCATTGCGGCGAATATCGGAGATGGCGGCATGAGCCTCATCGAAATCGCTGAATAAAGCTAGCATACGTCGTTTACTCATTTATGCACCCTCCCCACCAGTAGTAGTCTGCGTCGCAGGTTTTGCATGATCAGTCATGCGTTCAAGGTCTTCTTCGCCAGCACTGCGTTTGCGATGGAATACCATTTCTTTCACTTCGTACATGGACACTGACGGGAACACTTTCACAAATATCAGGAACAGCATTCCGAACCAGCCAAAGCTACCAAAGACGATAGCCCACTCCACGATACTGCCATACATGATGTCCCACTGATGTGGTTCCTGTGACATGGATAGTGTAGGAGCGACGATCATCCACCGTTCTAAAAACATCCCTAAATTAAGGAACAATGAAACGACAAACATGGTTGGCATATGACGACGCAGAGAACGAACAGCCAATGCAAATGGCAACACAGATCCACAGAAGATCATCGTCCAGAAGATCCAGGCATAAGCACCCGTGGCCTTAGCGATTAACAGCTCTTTATTGTAAACGTCGTGTCCGTACCACACTGAAGCAAACTCGATCAGGTTCAAGTAAGTCCAGACCATGGCAATCGCGAACGTCAGCTTGCAGGTTTTTTCCATGATTGGCAGCGTCATATATTCTTCGAAGCGGAAGAAATAACGCAGCAGGATAAACAGTGTGATAATCGCAGCACAGCCAGAGTACAGTGCGCCTGCCACAAAGTAAGGTGGGAAGGACGTCACATGCCAGCCTGGCATAATGGACATTGCAAAGTCAGCAGACACGATAGAATGCACGGATACCGCCAAAGGAATCAGGAAGCAGGCCATCAGCAAATAGATTTTACGGAAATGACGCCACTGACGATCACTACCGACCCAACCCAGAGAAAGCAGGGTGTATAGCTTCTTGCGCCAGCCCGTGGTGTTATCACGACATATCGCCAGATCAGGGATCATTCCGACAAACAGGAACAACATGGATGCCGTTAGATAGGTACTGATCGCGAAAGCATCCCACACCAGAGGTGAACGGAAGTTTGGCCAGATACCGCGATCACTTACGTAAGGCAGCACCCAATACAGATTCCAAACACGTCCCAAGTGAATCATTGGGAACAGTCCTGCCGTCAACAATGAGAAGGTTGTCATTGCCTCGGCAAATCTATAAATCGGCTTACGCCAATCAGCATGTATCAAATGCAGAATTGCTGACAGTAATGTCCCGGAATGGCTCATGCCAATCCAGAACACAAATGCAGAAATATACATATCCCACATATGGGGGTTATTCAGATTGGCAGTACCCATGCCTTCGGTGTACTGAATGTATTCTGCCAATACCGCACATGACACCATTGCAACACACACAAATAGTGTTACCCAATAAGCAGGGCGAGGGTTTTCCATACTTTTCAACACATCGGTGTTGATTTTGGCCCAAGCAATCTGCTCGTTAATATCTTTTTCTGTCGCCATCGTCATTGTCATATCACCTTAATCTTTTTGACGGTCATACTTACAAAAAGGATTACAAAAAACCTCATCGAGAAGTCTTAAATGTCTTCACGCACTCGTTCGAGATACATTACTGATGGGTCAACATTAAGTTCTTCAAAGATCCGGTATCCACGCAAATCCGTATTCTTTTTCGCAAGTTTGGTTTTTTGGTAAACACCGCGTTCCACCTGATGTTTTTTCCAAAGTTTGCTGACCATGCTGTCCTCATCCATTGTGTCGCCAAACACAATGGCGGAAGTTGGGCAGGCTTGAGCACAAGCCGTTACCATTTCCCCGTCACGAACCTTGCGGTCTTCCATGAAGGCTTTGTCTTTTACGGTACGAATACGCTGAACGCAGAATGTACATTTTTCCATTACGCCTTTATCACGCACAGTCAAGTCGGGATTAAGCTGTTGCTCCATGGGCTCTGGCCATGAAGACTCGTAATAGGAATAGAAGTTAAAGTAACGAACCCGGAATGGACAGTTATTAGAACAATAACGTGAGCCAATACAGCGGTTATAAACCTGAGCATTCAAACCATCAGGCGTGTGATAGGTTGCCGCTACTGGGCATACGGGCTCACACGTCGCGGCACCACACTGCTGACACATCATTGGCAAAAAGCTGGCGCCTTGTTCCGGATAAACTTTGTCCGGTTGATCCCAATAACGCTCGATGCGTAACCAGTGCATAGCCTGGCCTTTTTCAAATCGCTCTTTACCAACAACGGCAATGTTATTCTCGGAATAACACGCGATAGAACATGCATTACAGCCATTACAAAGGTCGAGATTAATCGCCATTGCCCAGCGATGCTCATAATTATGGTGACCACCTTCCTCGGAACCTTTCCGGAAGTCTGACCAATGATTGAGAATATTGTCTAACGACATGGTTACACTCCCTCCGTACGTTTGACCTGTTCAACAGGCACGGTCACAACTAACTTACGTCCCGCTTGACTATCACCAGCACCTGTACCCATTCGCACAATGGATAATGCATCTGGCTCGCCAATGGCGGTTACCGTCACACGTGTGCTGTACATCGCCAATTCACCTGTTTTACTATCTGCGGTCTTATCTAAAATTTTCAGTGGGTTAACACCCAAGCCTTTTGCGTAGCGGCCGAGGGATTCATGACCCTGTCCCAGCGGTATGGCCACTGCGTCTTTATGTACGCCTTTTAACAAAACGACGCGAAGTTCTACACTGCCTTGAGCTGAGGTCACGCGAACCAGTTGCAAGTTCGAGATACCCATTTTGGCTGCGGTGTCAGGATGCATTTCTACCCATGAATCCCAGACCACTTTCGCAATCTGATCAGGTGATTCCTGCAACCAGGGAAGGTTGGCATGACGACCATCAAACAGGCCTAAGCGCGCAGATGGAACTAGGTGCAAACCATTACCATCACCTGATTTGGACATGGGGACGCCAAAAGAAGCAACCGTTGATGTGAGTGTTTTGGGCTCAGGTTTAACGTCGATAACGCCCGTTTGCAACGCACCATTCCAGAATTCATCGTTATTCTTCGCAGATTTTTTCACCTCGGATGGCATGGCAGCAAAGGCATTGCGCAGGTAGGCGTAATAATCTTCAAACTGGTTGTATTCATCGTTTTTGCGCTGTTTCAGCATCGACAACAAAATATCACCCAGTCCGCGAGTTTGCTCATGAATACGTTCCATCAAAGGCTGCTGTACATGAATAGCGGTATTTTCAGACTGGATTGGTGGTACCTGAGTACCCCAGTCTTCAAGATATGAATCTACAGGCAGAACCAGATCGGCCATCATTGCAGTCTCATCAGGGAACTGAGCAATAGCGACCTTAAAGCCAATAGCCGCCATGGCTTCGGTCAAACCCAAACTTTCTGGCGCGGTATAAGCTGGGTTGCTGCCGTAGAAAATAGCGGCGTCCAGTTTTTTCGCTTTTGCATCTTCTGCAAAGGCCAGCAAATCTGCAGTACTACCCTGCTTCGCCATCAACTGTGGGAAAGGGAAGTTGCCCGATGATTCGATGGTTTTGCCGACATTGCCTAGTATGTGATTTAACAACATCACGGCAGACGTTGCGTCATACCCATGAGCATGTCCTTCTACGGACGGTCCAACCAACACCAGACTCGGGGAACGATCGACCAATAATTTGGCAACGTTCTGAATTCGGTCACCGGCGACGCTCGTTATTTCGGCAACCTTGCTAATGCCGAAATCATTAATCATTGCACGTACATCAGAAGGGATGCCGGCATCGCCAAGTTTTAGTTGGTTTAACAGTACATTGGCAATACCTAATGCCAACACACCTTCTGTACCCGGTTTGATGGCCAACCAAAGATCGGCACTGCCTCCGGTCATGGACATTTTCGATTCAATCTGTACAAACAAACCGCGTTCTTTATTGGTACGGAACTTGGCGTATTGACCGGCATAATGCACGGATGATTGGCTGGCGCCCATGAAGTCTGCGCCAAAAGACACAATCATTTTAGCTTTGTCTAAACGTAAACGCGGTACAGCTTCACCGAGGGTATCGCGGTTAACCGCTTGTGAAACTGCATTGTTTACAATTTCATGGACATAATGTTTTTTGGAACCCATTGCGCCAAGATGGTTTGCGATAAGCGCCGATTGATGTCCGCTGATTGAACCCGTAAACCAGGCAAAGCGATCTCCGCTCACAGCGCCTAGTTTTTCCTGTAAAACGGCCATAGCTTTGTCCCAGCTAATGGGCGCCAGACTACCACCAGTACGTAACATTGGCGTAGTGATGCGGTCAGGGTTGTAATGACCCTGCACACCGGCCTGCCCCATCATACAGAGTTTGCCGTTATTCAAGGTTGCATCCGGGTTGCCTTCCAGTTTCAACACACGGCCTTCGCGCACTCGGCCATGGATGCCGCATGCGGCTTCACATTGTGTACAGGTTGAGGCATACCACACGCCAACACCCGGTATTACATATTCTTCAGGCATCAGGTAAGAAACGACTTCTTCCTTACCTTCTTCCAGGGTGATTGTGGTTGGCATATCACAGGCTGCCAATGTTGCACCAGCACCACTCCAACCCATAACTTTTAGGAAACTTCTACGGTTCATATTTCCGCTCATAATCGTCATTCCGCTCTATTAATTCACTTGTCGTTCTCATATAACCGGGTCATTTAATAACCCGGTCAGCCGACCCGTGCGGGTTACTTATGACACTTCCAACAATCGCCCGGCGCACCTAGCTCTTTGTTGTCCATGTGACAATTGACACAGAAACCCATGTTCAAAGGTTTCACCTTCTTTGCCACCGTCATATTTTCCACTTCCCCATGACAGAAGGCACAGACTTCTTTAACATTTTCAACGGGGAACTCACGATCAAACACGAGGGTTTTCAAGTGTTTTTCATGGGTAAAGTGCACAAAGTCTGGTACGTCATGCACTTTTTTCCAGGGCGGAGAAACTTTATCCGTCCAGTATTTGGTAAGTTTTTGAATGCGAGGTTTATCGGTAGCGATAACTTTGTGACAACCCATACATTTACTGGTAGGCGGTATCCCCGCTACCTTGCTGCGCCGCGCATAGGTATGGCAGTACATGCAATTTATGCCGTTATCTTTGACGTGAATGTTATGTGGAAACTCAATGGGCTGTTCAACATCTTCACCCTGGTGAGTTCCACTTGGAGGCACAACGTCATACTTTGTGGCCATCGCCAAAGACGACATCAAGATCATTGACATAAGTAATATGCCAGCGATCCCGAACTTGGTCGCACCACGAAGGGTGGTCCCACGTAAGCCACAGCGTAAGCCACAGTGTTGTGCATTCGAATTGATTAAACGGTTATTGACTACCATTTCCTTCCTCGATACGTGTTGTTTGAACTAGTGAATTTGTACACAGGCCAATCCAGGCCCAAAATTTAAAAAAATTCCACTCTGCTAATCCACATTTCAAGTGGACCGACATGATGATCAGTATTTGCGACTCACGTCGCCGACTGGGAATTTTTGACTTCTGCTCGATCAAGCCAGCCGAAGCAGCTGCTTGTTCTCCCTCATTTATTGGCAGGTTATTCCCACCTATTATTTATATCAGCCTGCAACACTGTGTTATCAGATATTGCGGCCATTAGCGCCAAGGTACGTTGAACATAACTCACTCACGATACGAACTGTCTGTCAGTGGTATGCCTACTCTCCCGAACCGGATGCTTATTTTTGCATCTCAGTTGTACCTCTGGAGCATTCTGGTATATCAGAATATTATTATTAATCTAAAACGAATATTTATCAGTTTTATCTATGGCGGACGATGCTAGTCCAATCCTGTCGAACCTGTCAACGCAAATCTAACAAAAAAGCTCAAGAACTATTTCTCATTGGATTTTCACTCGAATTGCTGCGTTGCATTGGTGCAATATCACACAGCTAAAAGCCACTATGAATATGGTTCGCCCTGTTCTAGTGCATGAAAAAATCTTGTCTTTCAAAACGAAAACAGTCAATCGATACGACAAAATTTTGGCAGTAACGCCAAACAGCGATCCCTGCGTTATTGGCTTTCACAGCCTGATACAGCACAAACTGAACGGTAACTGAACCCCTGAATAATACGCTTTTACAGGTGCTTATTTACCCACTTTGACCGCCATCACATCACAGGTCGCATGATGCAAAACAGCGTTTGCCACCGACCCAAGAAGCCGGGACAGGCCATGACGGCCATGCCTTCCAAGCACGATAAGATCAATCTGATTCTCTTCTGCATAACCAAGAATTTCTGACTTTGTAGAACCTTGCACCACAATATTTTGAAGCTGCCCCACCACGTTTTTTTCAGCCAGTAGCACAAGACTACTTTCAGCCTGTACGACTAGCAGCTCTTCAATTTCCTGTTGCTGGGGTAATACAAGCTCATTGGCCAGATCAATAGGAATATATTCCACCACGTGCAATAGCGTAAGTTTAGCCTGATACCGGGTAGCCAACTCAGCAGCGCGTGACGCGACAACAATATTGTCGTCGCTCAAATCAACGGCACACAAAATATGTTGGTAGTCATTCATATCGTTTCCTTGCTATCGTTTCCTTGTCGACCGTCACCAGGATATTGACGCCTCCCTGCCAAGCGAGATTTAGGTTCGTGTCAGTACCCTTTCAGTACCAGTACAGTGCCGCTACTGATTAAAGAATAAACACTCCGCCAGCGTCCAATCATAAAAGGCTTTCTCAGAGTATAGTGAGACAACCTCCATTTCGCTGCATTTTTCAGTCGACACTACGCTGGTTTATTCTCCACTTTCCTGCTTTTGCACCGCGTCAAGCTTTATCACCTTGGCACGTAGTTCAGACAGCTCATCATTGCTATCCGGGTTTAGCTTATCAATACGCGCCAACAAGCCTTTCGCTCGTATCACTTTTTTGTCGTCCACTGCTTCCACAAGCAATAGCTGGATGCGTTCAATTTGCTTATTTTGATAAGTCACGATTTGCCTTGCGACACGATCCAGCTGAGGCGCATTATTTGTTGCACCGTAGTAACCTGCCAGCACTCGTTGCTGCACCAGGCCAGGACTGACAGCCTGCACCAACGTGTGGAGGGCCTTGCCTGCCGCCATCAAGTCGGTTCTAGCCAGCGCGGACAAGCGCCACAAGCTTTCGGCGTCATACCGGGTCTCTCGCGCAATGAGCGCGGCAAACTGCTTCTGCTCAAACATTAACCGCGCCACCACTGTGCGACGCATACCTTCCGCTTTTATTTTTGGCAGTATAGCGTCAACCTCTGCAAAGCGTTTTTGCTCCATTAACGCAAGTGCTTGCTGTAAATGTGTACGGTCCGGCCACGGCTCATGTTCATTATACAATTCATCCGCCTTTTCAAATTCAAAGCGGTGCCAGTGTATTTCATACTCGATAGCGCGTGATTTAACGGGGTCGATTTCGCGCAATTGATTTGCCGAAAACTGCGCAATTTCTTCGTCGTTCCAACTTGATAAGTAATATGTACCCGCTTCATAAATTCGCTGCGCGGCATCCTCTGCAAAATGTGGGCGCAACTCAAAGTTATACACTGACTTCAAAAATGTGTAGGGGCTTTCTTCTGGAGAAGGTTCACCATCCAACGCCGACAGGCGCACCTCTGATAAAATATTGATGTCAGTGTTGGCAGGCACTTCCAGAGAGGCAGCCAATGCCTGTTCACGCGAAAGTGCAAAGTACCACAGTAAATCCCGGGCCGAATAAATTTTCTGGAAATTCATTGCCGTTTTTATTTTTGGCTCATTTAAACGGCGATTTATTTGCTCATAATTAAATATAATCGGTGAATTAGAACCGTACATAAGGAAGTCACCCGTTTCCAGGTTTGCCAGGGTCATTCCCTCTGGGAAAGTTTCATAAAACGCACGTAACAGCGACTTTAATGTCGTTGCATCCATATGAAACAAATTCACCCACTGCCCGTAAACACCCCCCTCGTTAAGCCGTGATTTAACGAGTTCAAAAAACTCTTTAGTAAACACGTTGGATGCGCGCGCCAACCACGGATGCGAAGGTTGTGCTGCAATAATGTCATAGCGCGTACTTTCCGTTAGCAGTGTGTTACGCGCGTCATTCAGCGTCAACGTGACACGAGGATCTTGCAGTGCAGGAATTTCTCCACCCAAAATTGCCTTTCCCGCCTCCACCACCGCCGGCTCCAATTCAACCACACGAATGGAATCCAGTTTCGTAAAGGTCAAGGCTTTAGTGGTTATACCGCCACCAAACCCGACTACAAAGGCCGATTTGGGATTTTCATGCACAAAATAAGGCACTAGGCCTAACAGGCTTTCCACCAACAACACATTATTTTCATCTTCAAGGTCAATGAAAGATTCATTGAGCCCATTATTTTGCAATTTTACGTGCCGACCATTGTAAGTCACCATACTGATGACACCCGCCTTACCCTCTTTCAAGAAAAGAAAGGTCGGCTTCTTACCCTCACTGGCATCTGAGTCGTATTGCACTGCACTAATGAGATCTTCGTAATTAAGATGCGGCAACAACCAACTTCCCATCAAAGCCACAACCGCAAGCGTTGCGATGGTGGCCCGCGCAACCTGAGTCTTCAAAGCTGGCACAAACAGGAACGGCAACACCAACAACACAATAGCCATTGAGGTCAGTAGCACATCGGTGCCGTATACCGGGATCAGCCAAAACCCTGCCATCACTGAACCAAAAATACTGGCTACTGTATTCACGGCATATGCCTTACCAATGCGTGCGCGCACGCCTTGTAGATTTCCACAGTAAAGCCGCAGATTTAGCGGAAACAGCGCCCCAAACAAAAATGTCGGAGGGAACAACAAGACAAAGACAAAGGCATATTTCACCCCATGTTTAAGCCAGGGCTCCACCGGAAAGTGGTTAATAGCCTGATAAATGGGAGGGACCCAGGTTAATCCTGCACGCGTCAACAGCAGCGCACCACCCACCAAAACCAGACCAAATGCCATCCAGAGTTCAGGCCGCTGCATACGCTCAAAGTGAGATTTGATCGCCCATGAACCGGCGGCAATACCGATAAGAAATATAGTCAGAATGGCCGCAAAACCATATATAGTAGTTCCGGTGAAAATCGACAGATACTTCGTCCAGCCCACTTCCGTTGCAATGGCGACCAATCCAGTAGCAAATAACACGATTAATGCGCGCCCTCGCAACGGCGCCTCTTCACGTGTTGCAGCAGACTCAGCCGTTGTTTCCTGCACATCGGATGCTTCAATTGGCGGCAACGAAATACGCCGATTCAGATAAATTGCCAACCCCGCAATCAACATGTTGAGTGAAAAAGCGATATAAATCGCACCGTCCAGCCCCCAGTTGGGCACAAAAAAGAAACCGGCCAGTCCTGCACCCAGCACAGCGCCCGCGGTGTTCAGGCTATAAAGTTGGCTGACTCGCACTCCCACTTCATTTTTTCGGCGGATCAGAATGGATGCCATTACCGGAAACGTTGCCCCCATACAAACCGTGGGAATCAGTAACAAGGCTGTTGTCACTGCGAACTTCATGGGAATAGTCGCACCCAACGCTGGTGTTGCCGCCATAATGGCATCAAGGTTTAACAGAATGGGTAACAAGGCCAGCCCGGACAGGCCGATAATAATTTCCAGCACGATATAAGGCCGGAGGTCGTTGATGCGATTACGGGTAATACGCTCGGCCAGATAACTGCCCAATGCCAAACCAAGAAAAAATGCCGCCAACACGGTACTGATCGAAGCACTGGTCGAGCCCATGCTAAGCCCTAACAATCTAACCCAAACAACCTGATAAGTCAGGCTGGCAATACCGGATAACAGTAAAAATGCAGCCGCGAGCATAAACATAAAGCAAACCCTTTTATTATTATTTTCTGCATACAGATTTCCTGCATACAGGGAACACAGGCAAAGCCAGAGTACCGGCGAAACTATTTCATTGAAAATGTATATGGCTGTCAATCCCACGCTTTAAGGCAAAGCCCTAAGCCCCAGAAAAAATAAAAACAACCGTGTGACTATGTCACAAAACCATTTCGCACAATGACAAACATAATCCCCTAATATGCGCCATCTTCGTTCAATTGCCCTTATAGGCTAAATAACTTTTTATGATTTATCCAACAAAAGGATATACTAAAAAAATAGTTAAACCATAATTTATATTTTTTGTGGCTATATTAAACACGCTGAAAACGCACGTTTCCAGCAACTTTTAACCAAACCCTAAATTATTACCCACTATCTCTCGAGATTATTACCTTATACACTAGGGGAAACCATAACAACGAACCATTATCACCCTTAAATATCAATGACTTACAAGGTTAACTTTTCCCTCATATTTCTGACCCCAACATTGACAACAAGCAACCACTCTGATAGTTTTTGCTTCGTCATTTGTTGTTACTTAAACAAATGGTGAGGTCATTCAGAGTTTCTTCTGACTGACTTCGTGCTAACTGCACGTACTGTCGATATCCTCAGTATTTTTAGGGTGAACTGCTAGCCTAGGCTAAATGCTCATCTAAGGAATATAGGGCATCTTCGCTACTTGACGTTAGCCATTCATGTAAACGCAACACTACTACTCGGAGGTTCTACCATGGGTGGAATGGGTGGTGGCGGTGGCGGCGGCATGGGTGGTGGCGGCATGGGTGGTGGTGGTGGCGGCGGCATGGGTGGCGGCATGGGTGGTGGTGGTGGTATGGGCGGCGGTCGCGGCGGTATGGGCGGCGGCGGTGGCGGTGGAGGCATGGGCGGCGGCATGTAAGCCGACTCTCAAGTCAACATTTAGCTCTACCATACAACTACACACACCCGTGTAGCTCGCATCTGGCAACGGATGTTGTTGCGAAAGCAACGCCTGTGTAACCTACATCATGCTTCACACATGTAGCTTTACACCTATGTGGCTTAAAACCCCACGTAAAAAAAGAGAAGGGAACACTGTTTCGACAGTGTTCCCTTCTTGTATTTGGGGTGTTTATTCTTAAACCTAAATAAATCAGTTGGATCTACTGCGGGCGTCTGCGGAAAAAACTAAACCGCTTCGGGCACACCGGGCATTTTCATCATGCGAATAACCAACAACCCAAATTAACTACTCTCAGCAGTCTGCCACTCTACCGCCTCACGATAAGCGGGGTGTTTTTCCATAAGTTCTTCATGCCGCCCCATACTCAGCGTCCCATCAGCCTCAAAGTAGATCACCCGATCAGCGGAACGAATTGAAGAATACCGGTGCGCAATTAACAGTGTCGTGCGGTGGGAGCGTAGCTTATCGAGCGCCTGTACAATAACCTGCTCGGATTGACTATCCAGGGCCGACGAGGCTTCATCCAGTATCAATATGGGCGCATCACGTAAAAAAGCCTGTGCAATCGCCAATCGCTGTTTTTGGCCGCCAGACAATTCTGTACCGCCCGCCCCTAGAACAGACTCTAGCCCTTCGGGTAAGGACTCAATATACTCCCAGGCATAACTACTTCGGCATGCCCCGATAATCTGTTCTTCGGTTGCGTCAGGCTTGGCCATGAGCAGGTTAGCCCGGATCGTATCATTTAACACAAAAGATTCTTGCCACACCACCGCCATGTTATGGCGCACGGAGGCAACTGATACCTCTCTCAAGTCTTGACCATCAATGAGAATCCGCCCCTGCTGGGGATCATAAAAGCGCAGCAGCAATGAAGCCAGCGTCGACTTTCCAGAGCCACTGGGGCCCACCAGCGCCACCGTCTCGCCACCGTGAATCGTCAATTGCGCATTTTGTAACACCCCCGCTCCACCGGGATAAGCAAACGACATGCTCACGATATCAATTTGCCCTTTTTCAACCACCAAGGTCGCCGCTGCCTGCTTATCGTCAACCGCTGGCGGCGCATCCAAAATTTCCAGAATGCGCTGTGCCGCTGGAATATTCCCGGCATACTGAAAGGCAATCTCAGCAAGCCCCCCAACGGGCACCGTTAAATACCCCAGAAATAGAATAAAACTCACCAGCATACCCACAGGCATCTCGCCGCTGCGCACATCATTCATCGCCAACAGCACAATCAACAGGCCCGCCAGATAAATCAGTATCGTGAAGCTAATACCAAAGGCCACACCCAAACCACCCTCACGCACCGCCCAACGACCCGCCTTGGCAAAGACACCTTTATGCATATTCGCCACCCGATCTTCAGCAGCATTGGCGCTCACGCCCCGCAAATTAGAGAGGCATTGTTCTTCAAAAGCTAACAACTCCCCATTGGATGTCAGAAACCCCTCAGTAGCACGACGCTTGCGCTCTGAAAAAAGGCGGTGTTGCAATACGAACAACGGCACGGTGGCAAAAGCAACCAGAGCAAGGCGAAAATCAATCCAGATCAACATAGCAGCGTATAAAACGAGCGTTAACGAGTGAGAAACCAACATCAAACGCGCTTCCACCAATATACTGCTAACCCGATCAACGTCATTACTCAACCGCGCCAATAAATCACCGCGCGGCACCCGTCCGGCAACCGGGAAAGAAAGTCCCAACAAACGAGCGACAATGGCGTTTCGAGCACGACCGATAAACCGTAGATTTAACCAGTTGGTCAACCAGCCACCGCCCATCTGCGCGGACTGATTCACCAATAATATGACGGCAAACAGTCCGAGTAATCCGGGTAAAGCATCGTAATTCCCCGCCTGAATCAGACTCAGTGGCTGGCCCATTAACCAGATCATCGCCGCATTCGTTACCACTGCAATGACAATACTGGCGATATCTAACCCAAAATAACGGCCATCAGGCGATGCATATTGCCGAAAGCGGCGATACTGCTGACGCAGCTCACTCCAACGGGGTTTCGCTGAATGAGGATCAGTAGATTGAGATGAGGTTTCAGGCATGGCGCGAGATTAACACAACAGCGCCCTAGCCCATGGCTTCAATGCAATGGTTTCGATGCAATGATTTGAAACAGGATATCGCACAGTGAGTGCTGCGGTTTTTTCTTGGATCCGCCTAGCTTTATCACCAGAGTATTGGCAGGCATACAAAGGGGAGGGGGAAGCCTTTTGCAGAGCAGGAAGTATGAAGAAAAATGGACCCAACACCGTTAGACCTGAAACCGGGAATTTTGAATACCTCATTAAAATCCTCATTTCTGAGGATACCGAAAACCTCCATCCTTATCTACGATCATACTCCAGCATCACTTTTTCCCCGAAATTCTACAGAATATCCGTATTTTTCGGGACAATATTTTAAAAAGGACAGTAGTGGGATCTGTAACCACTAAAAACAGGCGTTATCCGAAAAGCCTTGTGAGTAGGAGTTAACAGTAGATCACTAATTTTGTGAGGTAAAGCATGACCATAGACCCCAATCAATGCACGGTTTTTGTACAGGTCTGGGTAGATATCAATGCACTACAACAGGGCTCTACCAATGGGTGTTATGTCGTATCAAACCGTAGCCAACATTCGAGTGGCGAAGGCACTGCAAGTGTGGCCATCGCAGCCATCGCCAATAGCGATGTGTGCTGGTCTGTCATTCCAATAGACCCGCAATATAACGGCGACTTTACCATCACACAAATTGGGGACAAAACTGGCTGGTCACCCCCCCCTGCTCCTGTGCAAGATAAACCCAACGTATTTACTGGAAAATTAACAAAATCAGCGGTGGATGGCGATATAAATTCTAACATTCAGTTCAGCTACAGCGGCGCAGGTGGAATTAAGATGACTTTGCCCCTGACGATCACTCCAATTTCAGCTGAGTCATAGATTATTACATCACTATATTGAGTTCAGGAGTGCATCATTATGAATATTAGATTAAACCAACCCTTTTCGACCAATACCGTCATCCCAGCCAGGGTCATCACTATCGCCGTGGATACCGTGCATTTGTATAGCCAGAAATCCGGGCAATACACCGGAACCGGTGTCTATATGATGGATAACAACATTTCCGGTGGCAGCCTGGGTGAAGGCGGAAAAACATTAAACTCGCAGGTAACCGCAGGATTCAGCGTCGCGTTTAATGTCTTCCCAATCGATGCCGAAGGGGCACAGGGTGATATTGTAGAAATAGAAGGATTCGAAATCTCCAGCGGTTCCAACATTTTTGGCAATTTTGGCTTCCCCAGCAAACAACCTGGAAAATCATCCTATCAATGGTTAGGCACGGCGATGCTTCAAGGAGAATGTACCTATCAAATTAAAATAGGCGTTACCGTTGGCGGGGCACCCAAAAAATATTATTGGTGGGATCCGTACCTGGCATGTAGCGCATAAATGATCCATCAATATTCGTTCGGTTAATATTCTCGCAAAGATACAAAGCGCACAGAAGGATACAAAGGGAATTAGGTGATAAGAATAGCAAGCGAAACTTGAAAACGAGAGCAACCAAGATAGAAACCTGTGTTGACTTTCGCACCACTAAATTTGCATGAAGTGGGACCAAAACACTTGATGCGGTTTTATACCCGGTACTCTTTAACTAATAAAGCAGTAATGAAGCAGCAGAAAAGGATGCCCTGCATTCAGTAGCGCCAACCGCTGGGATGCGGCGGCCTAACCTACAGGGATGGATTTACGGCGTTTTCTGGATGTAGGGTCCCCTTTTCTACTGCTTCGTTAGTCAATTTAGAAAGGTTTGATATACAACCTAGATAGCCCCATCGCTAAAAATGCACGGCAAATCCCGTGTTAACTACAGCTCTCTGCTTAGCGTGCCTGGTGACTTTGCGAGGCCCATCCCAAATGTCAGCCTACTTTGATGTTTACAAACCTGAAACAAAAACCACAGATTGTTGGTGAATATTGGAGACTCATGACCACCCTTGATAACTACTTTCGACAAATAACCAGTAAACTATCGCCATATATTGACGATAGATGTGATGGAATTTCAATAAACAGGCTTAGTTTCACCAATAGGGTCTACTACCGGTTTGATTTGTCTCAACAGCTCACAAATTATTTTCGAGCAATAGGGCAATATCAACTTCAAATATATACTATGAAGTGCGCCACAGTAATTGTTGCTTTCAATCTAGGCGAAGCCGTAAATATTGTATTTCTTTTGTGTTAAACGGATTTCTCAGAGGATACATCATGACATTTTTTTCGAAACCATCCACCAATAAACCTGCAGTAAGCTCGACTGAAGTTCAAGCCTCATTTATCGATATCTTGTACGACCATGAACACTATCTTAAAGAAAATGGCGGCAAGATTGGCCAACCAATGCCTGGACTCCAACAAAAAAAGGTTGCCATCGTCGGCGCTGGCCCAGCCGGGTTACTCGCCGCCTATCAATTAATGCAAACGGGCGTAGAAGTGGATGTATTCGAATCTGAAGATCAGTACGGTGGCCGCGTATACTCCTACCAACCAATAGAAAGCGAAGCTGCACTATTTGAAATGGGTGCAATGCGAGTCCCACCTTCCGAAAAAATATTTAATTTCTATGCGGATGTATTCGACATGCACCCGAGTGAATTTCCCGATCCCGGAAAAGTAATGACCGATATTATTTTTGATGGAGAAAAATATCCGTGGGAGGCGAATCAGCCCCCACCCTCAATATTCACAGCCATCAGTGAAAGCTGGGACAGTTTTGTAACCACCCTTGATCCTTTAATAAACCTGTTAAAAGAGGGGACGAAACCCAGCTTTGAAACAGCGCTTAAGCAGTGGCAATTATTAATCAAGTCCGGAAATAGTGAAAACACAGTGTCCTACAGTAACATCAGTTTTTACGAAGGGTTAGTACATCTGTTTGTCGATAATTACAAAAAATACGGCCTGGAAAACCCCTGGGGTGAGAAGGAGTTCTCCCTGTTCGGTGCTTTGGGATTAGGTTCTGGTGGGTTTGGCCCACTGTATCAAGTTAACTTTGCTGAGATCGTTCGATTAATTGTTAATGGTTTAGAAACTGATCAGCGTTTTTATGCCTGCGGGCTTGATCGCCTAGTAGATGGATTCGCCACAACGGAAACGGGGTTTGGACTCGTTAAAGACCGAATAAAATACGATTGCAAAATCACCAAAATTGAAACGGAAATAAGAGATTCTCGTCGTGAAGTAAAAGTTGAAGTCAACTATCGCGATACTCTGGCGTATGACGCTGTTATTGTGGCCACCACCACACGTTCTATGCAAGTTGACATGGGCATCACACTCCCCCCCACTGAAGACTATCATGAGCCAATATTAGATACAGATTGCAATACAGGGGTACGACAACTACACCTGATGAATTCATCCAAACTGTTTGTATTAACCCGAACTAAGTTTTGGAAAGATAAAAAACATCAAAATATACCAGAAAACATACAGACAGATGGTTTGGTCAAAGGCCTTTATTGCCTTGATTATCCCGACACCGATCACGGTGTAATTCTGATGAGTTATACCTGGGGTGATGATTCAACGAAATATATTGCCATTAAAGACCCGAATGAAAGGCTAAACTTGCTAATTGATTCTCTAAAGCCATTTGTTTCAGACTTTACCGACATTCTCAATGATGAGGTGATACGAGAACATACCAAACTAATTGACTGGCAAGATCAAGCCAATTTTTACGGCGCATTTAAGCTCAATTACCCCGGCCAGGATTTCTACAATCAAAGCCTGTATTACCAGTTTACACAGAGTAGAAATGGTGTTTACCTCGCAGGCGATAGCATTTCCTGGTCCGGAGGCTGGATCGAAGGCGCACTACAGACTGGCATGAATGCAGCCGCAGCAGTGCTGAATCAATTTTGCCC
The DNA here is from genome assembly GCA_002401775.2 of Ectothiorhodospiraceae bacterium. Classification (GTDB taxonomy): domain Bacteria; phylum Pseudomonadota; class Gammaproteobacteria; order SZUA-152; family SZUA-152; genus SZUA-152. The sequence continues at coordinate 7,499 of NVUB02000123.1, read as the reverse complement.
TGAAAGCTTGTTCAATGATAATCCGATGACTCAAGCCACACAGGCAGATCAATATGATTATCGCTAACGGCTGAGCCGTTGATGGCGGCCATATACGCATAGTGCGTATATGGCCCTATTGAGATATTCGTAAAGACACTGAGCTACAAAAAGAAAGAAAAAAGAAACAAAGAGAAGATGCCTTTACGGAAATCAGTGATTACAATCAGCAGATGAAACCAATAATTACACGCAGTAAACCTTAAGTAGCCACTTAAATGGCAACGTTGAATAACCCGTTAATTACCCAGAAACCCACGGCATTTAACTACAATTCTTGATTAAGCATGACTTGTAATTTATTGCGGCTGTTAATCTCTGTTTTGTAGAAGATATTTTTTATATGTGTTCGCACTGTTGTAATTTCGATATTAAGCATTTGAGAAATACAATCATCTCTCTCACCTTTCAACAACAATCGTGCTACGTGTATTTCTCTATCCGTTAACTTGTAATTCTGTTTTAAATAGACGCATTGCTCATCCATAGAGTAATTCAGATCTACGTCATCACTCTGTCGGTATTTACGAATATTTTTTACCGCTTGTATCATGTGTGGTTTCAGTAAATCCAGCATAGTACAAGCCGATTTATCAAAATCATCCTTGCCTTTCTTTCGCCAAATACGAAAGTCCCCAATATTCTCCTCGTAGCTATACAGGTGCAAATTCACACCGTAGTACAAGCCGTCAGCTAAGAGAAAATCATTGAAAAACTCCGTTTTTCTCAGCTCTCGGTGCGGTGTTTTTTCACTCACTGCAGTAGCATTTTTCCTCAAAGAAAGTTGATAAGTAATAGGGTCTCTAAATTGATAATAATCGCAATATTTCTCAATATTGCCATCATCCATATTTAAGTAGACGCCTTTTCCGTAAAACTGTGACTGCGTGTCCCAACAGAATGACGCGTAATAATCCGCTTCAAGCAAATCCAATAAAGGTTCCGCGATGTCAGCGCGCATTTCCGATTCAACAGTGTGATCGTGTATACGCTCAATAATACTGAGTATTTTCCTATAGTGTTTAGCAGTGACGTTCATCGCGACCTGACTCCATAAATTTACCACCCTTAACCAGCGCTTACAGAAAAATTGAAAATGGATTACATTGTTTAATCCATAACAATGACTGCTATTATCTTCGCACGTTAAAGTGGTACTCATCAAATGAACCGTCAAAATCAAGAGAGATAGGAAAACCATCCTGTGAAGCATTAGTATATATTGAATACACTTTCAGAAAACTTCAGCCCTCCCGAAGCGTGGCGAAACTATTTATCCGGCCATCAAAACTTCCTTACAAAGAATGGCAGCAGTCAACAAAACTCGATAACTCAATGAGTTTGAACGTCAACATAAAAAATGCCACACCATCGAAACACTCTTCATTACCCTCTAATTAAAGCGGGAATCCCTTACGCCCACTTGTTTAATATATGAACATATCCAGAATTATCGGCAGCGGTGTTACTACATATTGTAGACGGCTAAATCTTTCGCGGTAATTACACTGCCAGTGTAGCCTTTCTTGATTACCGCCTTTTTCACCTCATCAAGGTGTTTTTCTGTAATAGGCGAAATATGTGAAAAAATTAATTTTTTAGCTTTTGCTTTTTGTGCAATCTCACCCATACGAGAGGGGGAGGTATGAAACTTTCTGAATACTGACCCAGCAGGCGGCAAATCATCCGTTAGGGCCGTATCATAAATCAGAATATCTGCCTTATCAGAAAGGCGAATCATGTTGTCCATTTTAGACGTTGTGTCACCGGAATAGACGATTGATTTGCCCTTGTATTCAATTCGATACGCAACACTGGGGACTGGACCATGATCGACACCGATAGCCTTTACAGTCAAGCCATCGCGAGTTTGAATAATGGTGGTAATATCAACAGGACTTTTAACCCCTGATACCATTTTGAACTTATTAGCGGGTATGTCAGTTGTTGTATACGCAAATTCACCAGCCTTAATCGCCCTCGCAAACCCATAAATATATCGTTCTAAACCACGCTGTTCATGATAGTGCCCATCCACATAAGTGCCCGTACTATCATAAGCACCACCCGCGGTTAGCTTGGCAGGGCCAAAGACTTTTATCGGTAATTTTGTTGCAGAGCGTTTAGTCTTCGCCGCAAAGTTGTGCAGGTATATCGTCTTAAATACCGCAGACATATCTGCGGTATGATCGATATGCAAATGGCTCAGTAAAATAACATCGAGATCTTTCAAACTGACACCACTTTCAGCAATACGGGCAAAGTACCACCACCAACATCCATTAAAATTCGAGGTTTACCGTCAGTAAAAATCAAATAACCTGAGGATGCTCGCCCTTTCTTTGTGGCGATAGCACCTCCAGAACCGAGGACCATGACAGACAGATCGCCACTCACATTATTGATCGCTAAATCACGTTTCTTTTCACTCGCATAATTCAACGGTGCTATTAATAATGTAACCACTAACACCAAATATCGTTTTAAAAGCGATTTCATATTTTCCCCTATCGTCATTATTATTTAAAATTGGTTTATCACCCGCCAAAATCAAGATCTTCCTGAATTTTATCAATGCCGATTTGCGCGCAAGCACCATCTATACTGTCTCGCTCTGACTGTCCCGGTGGCGCACCCGCTACACCAACAGCACCCAGTAGCTCTCCTTCGGATCGAATCATCACACCACCTCCCGTGAGCAACGCGCCAGGGTTATGCTGAACCTGGCTCGGTATCAGCCCCTTTTGGAGAAAATCAGCAAGCTCTGCTGTCGATTGATGAAAGCTGTTTGCAGTCCAGGCTTTTCGCCTGGCGGTTTCCGGGGTATGAGGGCCTGCCAACCAGTCTCGTAACAGAACTTGTAAATTACCTCCTCGATCAACCACAGCAACGGCGACAGAATATCCTTGTTCCCGACAACCATAGAGCGCTGCATGTGCAACCTTGGATGCCATTTCAAATGACAGAGTACGAAATGTATAAAATTTATCTGTCTCAGCCTGTCCTGCGTATGCACCACCACAGGTAAAGATTAATACCCATGAAATAATTACATTTTTCATATTTACCTCTCCACGATTAATTGCTTAGAAACGCTGGTTACTGAGAAATTCATGAATGACATCGACAGCATCGTCGACATACAGGTCGCGGAATAAATGGTCTGCATCATCAATCACAGAGACCTGAAATTTTTTACCATCAATAAGATTGGCCACTTTCTTGTCCAGGCCAATAACGATCCCGTCATTACCCGCAACGATCACCAACACAGGTTTTTTAACCTTCCGCAGCAACCCAGGGGAATCCACTCGAAATGGGGCCGCATAGTAAGACACAAAGGACTCTGCCGTTATTTCAGTATCTCGGCATCTCATCAGATTCACCTTACCTAATGAATGATGCCCATTTCCGGCTTTCACCAACTGCTTCGCTTTATTCAAAACCGGCGCTAAAGGTTTTTTGTAACGTTTTATATAGGTAACTGCGCTAGTATTTTCAGCGGTCGCTGGCGCCAATAAGACAATGGAGGAAATCAATACGCTGTCGCGCTCACTGACATAGAGCGCAGTTTGTGTGCCGCCTCGTGAGTGGCCCAGCAATGTGATATTGATAGTTCCTTCGGCTTTCAGCCAATGAACCCACGCATCGATTTCTTCAATAGCATCATCGTTTCTGTGCTGGTGCTTCTTTTCACAGTCAAACATGCCATGCCGGTTTTCTATTCCCAGACTGAGGTTTATAGACAGGGTGCTGTAACCAAATTTCTTCAATAACTCCCGAAAATGGATCAGTGTTTCCATATCGCGATGCGCCAGTGCACCGTGAGTAATTAGAATAATATTCTCCGCCCTTTCCTTACCTTCGATGATGTCCAGTTCGGCATTGAGCGTAATCCCCTTGTGTTGTAGAGTGATTTCCTTCGCCTCACCTGTTACCGCCACCAAGCAAATCAAACAAGCACAAAAATATCGGTACCTATAAAATGTATTCAAAACGCATCCTCATTATGGTGTCGTGCTTTATTAAGTGCGTTTAACCTACATATAAACCTTCAAAAACATATGTCCAAGTCATGATGTTTTTCTGGTGAAACAATTAATTAATAATATTCAACAAGTTAACTCTAGGAATAATACGGGTGAAAAAGGCTTTATCAGCGTTTTATGTGAATGAATGGCGAGTGGATTCGCACTCAAATCGACTCCAAATGGGTGAAACCGAGGTCAAACTTGAATCTAAAGTAATGGCGGTATTGGTCTATTTTGCCCAGCATCAAGGTGAGCTGGTGACACGAGAACAACTCGAATCTGCAATCTGGGGAGATACTGTCGTCGGCTATGACGCCCTCACCGGGGCGATCGCCAAACTGCGTAAAGCGCTCAATGACGACCCTCGCAAACCCACGTACATCGAAACCATTGCTAAAAAAGGCTATCGATTTGTTGCTTCAGTGACTCCCATAGCCCAAGCCCAAGTCCCAAAAAAAGGAGAAAAAGGAGAAAAAGAAGAAAAAGATCAAAAACAAGAAATCTCGATAGACGCCTCTCCGGTATCCTCCCTGGAAAACGTCTCCGTGCTGGCATCTCCCAGACAGTTTTTACTGGCGAGCATCGGCACCGTTATTCTTATACTGATACTTGTCAGCACACAGGACTATTTTCAACCCACAGGCAATACCCGCCCTACTTCACTTACCGATAACCGCCCGTCAATCGTCGTTCTGCCATTCACCAACCTCAGCAAGAAAACTGAACAGAACTACTTCAGTGATGGCGTTACCGTCGATATAACAACCGCACTCTCCAAACTCTCTGGTTTATTTGTAATCTCGCCGAATTCCGCGAAAAGATATGACAGCAAACCCCTAGACACTCAGCGAGTTGCAGACTCACTAGGCGTTCGCTACATATTGGAAGGCAGCATTCGCCGCATCGGCAATAAACTGCGTGTCAACGTCCACCTCATCGATGCCATCAGTGATATTTACCTATGGTCGGAAAAGTATGACCGAGAGCTAAGCAGTGTATTTGAAGTGCAAGATGACATTACCGCTAATATTGTCGCCGCATTAGCCATAAAACTGACCGAAGAAGAAAAGAAACGCGCTTCAAGAAAACTGACCACCAGTATTGCCGCTTACGATGATTTCCTGCGTGGTCAAGTGCACTATTCACGCCGTACACAGGAAGACAACCAAATCGCGCGTGACTATTATCAGCGTGCTATCGACCGAGATACAACATTCGCACGCGCCTACAGCGCAATGGCGATGACCCATGCCACTGAGCACCGTTATGGCTGGCGCAGCTCAGATACAGAGCATTTATATCGAGCGTTAGAACTGGCCAGACACGGAGTGTCACTGGACAACGAATTACCCCAGGCGCATTGGGTACTCGGCTACGTACACCTGTTTCGCCGGGAATATGACAAGGCTGCACGATCCGCTCAACATGCCATTGCCCTCGACCCAAACTATGCCGATAGTTACCTCACTCTCGCCGTCTGCAAAATTCATGAAGGCGCCCCCGAAAAAAGCCTGCCGCTAATACGCAAGGCCATGCTATTAAACCCGGAATACCCGACACCCTATACATCAGTATTAGGACAGGCATATTATTATATGGGGCAATATCAGCAGGCCGCATCGGTACTGCGGGAAGCATTAGAACGAAACACAAACCTATTAACCGCACATGTTTACCTTATCGCATCACTCAGCAAACTGAATCGCCTTGAAGAGGCCAATTGGGCAGCAGAACAACTTAAAGCCACGATACCCAGCTTCACCGTAAACCAACTGCCCGATATGATTCCCGCATATAACCACCAAGCCATCAAAGACGTTTCCAAACAACTCTTGCGAGCAGGGTTGTAACGGTACACACAAAGCCTACACCCCATACAACTCTGGGTTACCTACCATTGAATACGACTCAAAATGTTAGGTATTCATTACTCAACGACAATATGCCTTACAATAATGATTTTTTCGCCGTTTAAGCTGACAATTATTGATAGTGAAACCAACACTTTCTAAGGCCATGATTACGGAAATCCATACTCCGTTAAAACTATAACTTTATATGGTGTGACTGGAACTTACCCTCAAAAAAGACATCATATCGGTACGACATCACACACCAACCGGGTACACGACATGAATCGTAGACAATTTCTGGCAATATCGGCACGATCCACGACAATAGGCCTCGCGTTATCCAGCCCACTACTCAACACCGCATGGGCCACAACCGCTCAATCAGACATCAAAGCCATCGCTTTTGATGGATTTCCGATATTTGACCCCAGGCCCATTATTGGGCGGGTAAAAACCTTATACCCTGAACAAGGCCAGGCTTTTAGCAGAGCATGGTTTAAGAAAATATTCGCTTATACCTGGTTGCGAACCAATGGCGGGCGATACAAAAATTTTTACGCCATAATCGAAGATGCGCTTACTTATACTGCCACCCAATTTAAAGTAAAACTCAGTCCCGATAACCGCGACCAATTAATGGGCATATGGCTACAACTTAAACCGTGGCCGGATGTCGTCAACGCCTTAAAAATATTTAAAGAACAGGGAATCCGCATTGCATTCCTGTCAAACCTGACCGAAGAAATGCTACGCACCAACACTAAAAATGCTGGCATTGAAGACGCATTTGAATTTTACCTTACGACCGATAATGTAAAAGCATTCAAACCAGACCCCCGAGCCTACCAGATGGGTGTAGACGCCTTTAAGCTCCCAAAACAAAATATCGCTTTCGCTGCATTTGGCGCATGGGATGCCGTTGGCGCAAGCTGGTTTGGCTATCCAACCGTTTGGGTAAACAGACTAGGCGCACCCGCTGAAAATTTAAACGCCGGACCAATAACCTCTGGCCGAAACATAACAACTCTGATTGATTTTGTTAACCCCTAAAACCGTCATAATAAAACCACATAACCGGGAAACTTGGCCCATCCAGAACCCACTCTTGAATCAGCCTCCGAACGTCGGCAGCCAGCGCATGATACTGAAAAGTTTAATGCGTATGTTTACTTGCAGGCTTTTGGGTTAATGCTGGAAACTTGTGAGTGGCAAAAACCATATGACAGCCAACACAAGACTCATTCATTTCGGAGAAATAAAAGTTTATAAGCTCAAATTTTCTATTTTTTGCGGCATGCTCAAGCATGCCTGCCAAATAATGGAATCTCTTATCTTTCTCAATAAACTCATGCGGCAATACTGCATGCAACTCTTTCATCTGAGTTTTTGCAATAGTGCAATAGGGGACAGACCACGTTTAGTGCAATAGGGGACAGACCACGTTTTAATAGTGCAATAGGGGACAGACCCAATGCCAGTAAGTTAAGCCCTAACCTGTTGATTACAGTGTATTTTTATATGCTGGAAAATGAATATTATTCTTGATATTTTTTAACCTCCTGGGGGCTGAGCGTCC
>NVUB02000122.1 GCA_002401775.2 Ectothiorhodospiraceae bacterium | reverse complement strand
ATTTGAGGCGCGCGTACTCCTTAATAAATGAATTCCTGTAAGCTCGTCAGCGACATCCATGTCGCTGACGGCCTCAAATCATAAGCAACTACACCACTTCTGAGGCACGTTCAAAGTACGTAATTTTATGCAACGTTAGGGTCTATTTTAGCTTGCTGTCGAATTCAAACAATTTTTCAGCGACTTTATGCTTGATTTTCAGTTTGTCGATTCGCTTCATACCAAAACTTTCAGCCAACATCTTATAATCTTCATCAGAAAAAGAAACCGTTAGACGCGCACGTTTAGGCTTTGAGGTAACTGCCAGGCCAAGAATAACTCTAATTTGATCGGAGGCGCTTATCCCTGCCTGACATGCCGTAAGTCTGATTTTTTTAGAAATCTCGTCAGAAGTATCAAATGCAACCTGGGCTGCTTTAATGGCTTTTTTAGAGCTTTGAAAGCGATCAGGTATTTTCTTTTCTGGCATAGACTCAAACCTGCTTTATTGAGCCTGCAATAATTTACAGGCCACCCAGCTAATGATTGTTTACTTATTACTGATTATTACAGTCGCTTTGCTCTGATTAAACCCTAACATTGCATAAAATGGCGAATTTTGTACGTATCTCAGAAGTGGTGCAGTTACTTATGATTTGAGACCGTCTGCGACATGGATGTCGCAGTCGAGCTTACAGGGATTCATTTACTAAGGAATATGCGTGTCTCAAATCATAAGTAACTGCACCACCTCCCCTGACTTTGGCACACTTTCAGTCAAAATTTACGTGTTTCTGGATCTCGCCAGTTCGTGTCACGCCCGTCAAGATAATAATACGTTAGCGAACCAGCACTGAGTTATTCAGTATTTTTAACTACCCGGCCACATTTCTTCTATGAGGGTTACATCCGTCATGTAAGTCACCAGGACATCAGTATCATCGTCGTAGACTTCTATTTCCAGTGCGTATTTCTCATCTTTACTTTCCAGCCCGTAATAATCCATTTCGTCGCAGTCGTCTGCATCTTCAGGTATGGACTTATTGCGGTAATCACCTTTGTGGTAAAAGCCTCGTACTGCAAATGATTCCCGAATATATTCAGGCGCAGTCCAACCTGCTAAAAATGCCAAAGCATCATCGCTATTGACGCTATCGGGATCAGTGCAACGTGTTACTTCTACGTGCCCGCCTTCTTCGTCTATCACCGGGCCGAGTGCGCCATCACCAAACAATGGTTCCCAGATATTGCGCGGTACTTTTACCGACATACGCATTTTAGGGCCGCCATCTGAATCTTCTATCGACAGAAAAATGGTGTGTTCCGTTGAACCGCGAAGAACAAACTCAAACTCTTTACTATTGTTATAGTGATAGGTATTCACCTCTTCAACCTTGAACATGTCCTCTTGTAATAATTGAGGCCCATAGCTCTTGAATTTTACCAGGTCGTTGACATTGAGATCCCGAGGATGTTCAAGAAGACGCGGTGGGGCATCTTTACTTGCCCCACCGAACATCTTTTTTAAAAAGCCCATGGCTATTGACCGCCGGACTTCTTGGCTCTCAAACGTGCCAGGACATCACTGCCACCGGAGGATTGTTCACCAACACCTGCGGCCTTGAGCTTTTCGTCCAATGAACCCGTACCACTTTCAGCCTCTAACTGCTCGGATGCTTTCATGCGGTCTTCACGTTCTTGCTGCTTCGCTTTGATGCGATTCAATGATTCTTTCGCATCACCCAGTTTGCCAATGCCACTGCCATAGCTGGCGTTTATGGACATTTGAGCTTTCTGAACGCTTTCAGTGGTTTTCACCATGTTCAGCTCACGCTCGTGGTCACGAATCGTGCGCTCGGCTTTCTTCATCAACTCTTTCAGTGTTGCCACTTTTCCAGTGAAGGCTTGCGCCGCATTTTTATGCACAGCGAGTTCATTTTCAATTTCAGCAATTTTTTCTGCAACTTCCATTGCCAATGCTTCATCGCCTTTTTCCATAAGCTGCAAAGCTTTGCTTTCGTATTTCTCAATATCAGCAGAAAGCTCCTTAACTTTGCGCTCTTCTTTCATTTTGTCAGCCATAACGCCGGTCAAATCACGTTTGCCTTTTTCAATGGCATTTTTTGAATCACGAATTTCCTGTTCAAAAATACGAATGGCATTGGCGTCAACAACGGCCTGGCCTGCTTCTGTCGCACCACCACGAATAGCCGTAACGATTTTATTAAAAATACCCATAGGATAAATCCTCCTAAAAAATTAAAAAATGGTTTGTTTAAACCAAATAATCAGAAAGTGCTTCAATTGAATCGATGGCATTGGCGCTGAGTGTCGAAATTTCAAGTGCCACATCGGCTGCGCTTGAATTCAGAGACATGGCTCCAAAAACGACATACATGCTTTTTCCATCACCGACTTCCGTTTTGCCAAAAGATGACAATGGCATCGGCATATTCATATCCAGCATCAAGTCAGTCATTTCACTGCGCTTGTCGGCAATCACTTCCTCTTCGGCGAACAGGTAGCAAATGCACAACAGTTGGCTGTCGGACTCGGTCAGGAATACGGGTAATTCTTCGCGTTCCTCAACGATGACCTGCATGACTTCCTGGTCACCTGGCAGTGGCTGAAAATCAAAATCTGCACCGCCCCGTTGTTCCTCATCCATTGCCGAAATTTCTTCAGCGATTTTTTGTAACTGACTCATTCTTCTCTCTCCTTTCAGTTCGTAAACAGTGTAGTTCGTTGCGACATATTATGTCAAGACATATTATGTCATTCAATTAACTTTCCTTTCTAGTGACGTTGCGGCACAATTTTCCGTCAGGAATAGCGCCGAATCTGGCCAAAAATACTTCCTATCTCATTGAGTATTAATGTAATTATCAATATTCCCTGAGAATTACTCTACAGTATGCCATTTTCACGCGCCCAACCCAGGCGGTGGTACTCATAAAGTACATTGCTGTTTATCCGGTTAATGTTAATCTGCCCGACATCATCATAAAAGCCTTTGTAGAACGCAAAAGCACCTAACATCACTTCCCGGGTCATCCAGCCGTCGTCCAGCGGCATCTGCGTGAGGCGCGCTAACCGGCGCTTTGCTGAACTGCCATTGCTGGTTGCGATGCTCCATCCCCACTCGCCAAAAGAGGGTACATTGGCATGGTACTGATCGACATTTGCAAAACCGGCATGTTTCATGGTTTTGCCGATACTCATAAAAGCTTCAGGTGCATGATAAGGCGAAGTAGACTGCACCGCGATAGCACCATCCCCGGACAATAGGTGTTTTAATTTGGCGTAAAAACGCGATGAATAGAGCTTGTTGAGATCCGGGTGATTGGGGTCAGGAAGATCAACAATAATCGTATCGAATACTTCCTGTTTTGCCAACAGTGCATCAACACTTAAAAAGGCATCTCCAATGCGCACATCAACTCGTTCATCACTGAATGATCGTTCGTTCAATTTTAACAAGGCTTCATTAACGACCACGCCATTTTTTTCATAAGGATGCGTAAAAAAATCAACCATGCCCTTGTCCAAGTCCAGCAGTACGACCCTTTTGGGGTTCCACTTGAGGATGTCACGCAGGGCCAGACCGTCACCACCGCCAATCACCAATATCGAATCATGCCGTGCGGAAGCCGCCATCGCCGGGTATACCAGCATGGAATGGTATATCTGTTCATCAAAACTACTAAATTGCGTATGGCCATTAATGTGCAAGGCGTAGACCGGCGCTTTGCTGGGGTCCATTATTCGTTCCGTAATCACGACATGTTGATAACGTGTATGCATACTGTGCACAACTTTGTCTTTGTACAGCATGTCTTCCAATGAGGCTTCCCAACGAGAACCATTGATGCCGACGATGACAATCACCACTGCGGCGAGAATATGCCCGCTCAGTAGCAATCCACTCCATCGGATATGCTGGCGATATCGAAACAAGAAAAGTAAACCCGCAACAACATTTGCACTGGCGGCCGCAACGGCAGCGGTGGTGGCTTCCATTGTTAGCAGCCAAATAACGAAGATGGT
>NVUB02000121.1 GCA_002401775.2 Ectothiorhodospiraceae bacterium | reverse complement strand
GGTCGGAAGTGGCATAGCCTGGATCACTACACAAATAATCAGCAAGCCACTCAAAATTGCCGTAGCGGCAATGAAAGATATTGCCGAGGGTGAAGGTGACCTTACTCAACGTCTGAATGTCCACGGCAATGATGAAATTGCACAACTTGCCAGAGGGTTCAATCATTTCGCGGCCAATATTCAGGAACTATTAAGTCAAGTATTAGACTCAGCTGATCAAATGTCAATATCATCAAAGGATATGGCCACCGCCTCTTCCAATGCCGAAAGCAGTATTCAAAAACAAAATTCTGAGACCGAACAAATTTCTGCCGCCGTGGAAGAAATATCCATCAATGCAACGGAAATCGCACAAGATGCTGAACTCGCGACCGATAAAAACTCATGAACACGTTTATCAATTGCCAACAGTATAGTGTCGATTGAACGACCGGGCATTGTCCGTAGTTCATTCAGCGTACCAGATATGGCCGCGCGAAATATTTTCCATAGCTCTCCGGCGAAACTGAACGAATCCAGCTGATCCAGTGATTCTGATACAGGAAGAACTTGGCACTTACCCTATTGGTTACTTGTATTTATATTTAGCGCCAGTAATATTGTTCCAGTCAATATCATCAGTATGCCCGCAATTTCAGCCCACCCCGACGTTTCGCCAAAAAAAAGAATGCCGATTAGTCCCAAACCAACGATGCAGAACCCAGCCCAAATTGCTGAGGCAGTACTTAGGGGCAAAACTTTTAGTGCCAACGCAGCAAACCAAAAAGCCAATATATAAAAAACTATAACGGTTACAGATGGTATGAGGTTTGTCATACCATCTGACATTTTTAACGCTACAGTTCCAATAATTTCTGCGATTGTAGCACCCAAAAGAAATAGGTAAGCATTAATCAATTTCACAGACATTTGACTTGGAGTTGATTAGTAAGAGAAGTTTTTTTTCTAGGGAATTTCGTTCCTTTTTTTTCAGATAGGATAATTCCAAAAGATCTAAGAAAAACAAACCTTCAACCGCAAGCATCGCAATAGCCGCGTTGTTGAAATTTAACTCCGTTTTGCGTAGCTCTCCAAATCGCTGTTTGTAAAAATCACGTAGCGGTTCCAAGAGTGTTTTATCTTCTGCAATTACTGCAAGTAAAGCAGCGCTCATGCGCTTATCTCTTTTTCCAGTATGAAAACTGGAGCGAATGTATGAAGAAAGACGCTCAGTTGCAGAGTCATCTCGTGACATCGCTTGAAGCTCAGAGTCATATCGTTTAAGTAGGCGTGCGAGCATTGCCTCAATGAGTTTAGCCTTAGTGGGGAAGTGATAAAGAACACCTCCCTTACTCAGTTTTGCGACTTTAGCAGCAAGATCTAGCTTGAGTTCACGCCCTCCGAGTTCAAGAACTATTTCTTCGGCGGCATCAAGTATGAGATTTTGTGTTTCCGATACAGAGCGACGCGGTACTGAACTTTTTCGTTGAATCTGTTGCTTTTTTTTATTTAGTTGGTTCATATTATCCTCCCTACAATTAATAATTGTTTTAAAACTTTAATCTATAGTAATATAATGTTTAAATTTATACCCTTTAACGAGGGTTTAGTTTTTTCTTATCATCCATAATTCTTAGTTATACTTAAAACTAGCCGGGCGTTGGCGAAGTTCTTAAAGCGATGTAAACAGAACGATAAAATATGATTCTGTCATTTAAGTTCAAACGCCGAGAGTCCCGTCTTTGATAGCATAAAAAAGTGAACCGCAAGAAACCAGCGTATTAACGAGCGTTTAGACTCGAAAGGATGATTCCGCTTGTTAAGGATATTTGATGGTGACAATGATGACAATGGTGACAGTGGTGACAGTGATACACTTTACGGTTTTTAAACGTACAAAAACTCTTTGGGGCATACTTAGGGCAGAAAAATCACCTGCCCACTTCCACTGGAACAACGCTTGAGCACACTGTCCTTCAGTACCATAATCATTAAACCGCTCAAATAAACCATAGCGACTTTGAAACTGGGTCACATTTTTTCCATTACTTAACTCCTTCTTTATTTTATACAAAAATTATAACTCAATTCTACGTAAATAACTGTAGGTAACCAGGTAGTTTTTTAATCGCTAAATTATAAGTTGTTTAGTCAGTGTGGTGTCTTCAAAGACAAATTGACTAAGTTTCTTTTTCATGACCATTGAGTTGCGCTCGAAGTTGTAGGATTCGAGTTTAATTTTTGGTAACGTGGCAATATCTTGGTAAACAAAGCCTTGTGCTTCAAACCAATATCTGGCTTGTGTTGTGAGTGCAAAGACCCGAACACACTGCCGCTTTCTTGCAAGAGTGGTTAGGCGCTGTAGTATAATTCGGCCAATACCCATATTTTGGAACTTGGGATGTACTGCAAGGCAAGCAAGCTCGGCGCTGTAGTCTGAGCCATGGTAATAAAGCGCTGCACACGCGATTACGTTGTCATCTATTTCCAAAACATAAAAATTTATTATTTCCTCTCTTAGCTGGTCTTGCGTTCTATGTATTAGAATTCCTGATGATTCTAGAGGGCTGATTAGTGTTGCAATATTATCAATGTCATCAATTGTAGCGGGTCTAATTGAGCGATAGATATTGGAAGAATGTGAAATATCGTATGAATAACACTCGGACAATAGTCTTTGAATATTCGGTGACGGTGTTAAACAAGGCATATGTTGCTCCCTATAATCAAATACTTTCGAGTTGAACAGTGAAAAATGCTCACAATATGGCGACTTCAACTCTAAACTAGTGTAGTTAGTGTTTTAAGAAGAAAGCATTGTTAGAAAAAATGTTCCGCTAAGAATAAGAGCTATTCCAATTAAATCAACCCAGCCAAATTTTTCTCCAAATACGGTTACTCCGATTAACGAAAGCCCTATAATGCAAAACCCCTCCCAGATTGCGGCAACAATGCTTAGAGGCAGTACTTTAAGTGACAATGCTGCAAGCCAAAATGCAATAGAATACGAAAATACGACAAAAAAAGATGGCACTATGCGGGACATACCATGTGAAAGCTTTAGTGCAACGGTGCCAGCGATTTCAGACACTATAGCACCGAATAAAAAAATATAAGCGAGTTGCATTTAGTTAATCCTGTGATTGTTTTAAGAACGTAACAGCAGTACAAGTAGATGTGGTAAACCGTCCGTATTAGTCAATATTTTCTGCCTCTAATTGAAATCATAAATTATAGTTGGATTATTGGAGAATAAATTAGCTAACAGTTGTTTTTTTCAGAAGCTACCTTATTTTAAAACCGAGTGAATGTTGTCATCGTTACTCTCAGTGTAGGAATACACACCATACTTTCAGAACACTCGGTTAGGATTTTATTATCTTTCGATAATCGCCTGAAGTTACCCTGCTATGCAAAAGGTACGTACAATCCAACGGATCGCTTGCACTGCAACAATATAACGCGCTTGTAGCCTTTCACTTTCTTACCAACGCCAAGACCTTGTGCCGCATTAGAAGAGGTGGTTTTCACACTTCGCGTGTCAATCATGCCATAACTGGGTGTGGTATTTGTATATTTTTTTAAAAGTTTAATTCAGCGCATCCAGCACCTTTTCCTAAAATTTTCATCGCCTCCAATTCGCATAATTCCTATAAACTATTTTCAACGACGGGTATTATTTTAGTATCATCTGCCACTGTGCGCCGGTTTTATTAATGTATAAATTCGCACTAACAACCTCCTATTTCGAGATATTTTAGCCTCAATTACCTTTCAGCCTAAAGAAACCTTCTATTAATCTCCATGTTTAATCTGATAAATCACTTGGGTGCATGTACCATCATTAAATATTAAAAAATCATAAAAACTCTTAAAAATACAGTAATATTTTAGCAAGACAGGTTCTCATGTTTAGAGTAAACCCGGATATAAAAATTTATTGTCAATGATGTTTTGTTCATTAAGTGTATATAAAAATCATTCGTTTTTGATAACGTGACTATTGACAACTGTACCGTCCAGACGGTACAGTTGTCAATAGAAATTGGTCTTGTCGCTGATGTGTACAGGTTGGTAATAGGCGCTTTCATTTTTTATGAAATAGCATTCCAATTTGATGGTTTATACGTTTTTGCAGGGACGGAAAGTTTAGATAGTGAAATGCGTCATCCGCTATTTTAGGGTTAAGGAGAATGGAATGAACACAAGTACCCCCCTTTTTACACCGATTGATAGCCACTCAGATGAAGTAGGTATTGTAGTACCAGATGTTGTGTGTACACATAATGAATGGGATCCACTGGATGAGGTAGTTGTGGGTCGCATTGAAGATAGTGTATTTCCTCCGCGTCATCCATATGTCCTCGGTGGTGTTCCGAAAAGTCTTTATAACTCACTCTTTCTGTTGGGTGGAAAAAAGCGCCGCCCCAAACAATATTTTAGTGAAGCTGCCCAAAAAGAATTGGATGAGTTTGTTTCAATTTTAAAGGCAGAAGGGGTTACTGTACGGCGTCCTGATATTGTAGATCACAGCAAAAATTTCTCTACGCCTAATTGGGCGTCGAAAGGTTATACCTCATCCTGCCCAAGAGATTGCTTTTTAGTTATTGGAAATGAAATTATCGAAGCTCCGATGTCTTGGCGATGTCGGTATTTTGAACCACACGCTTACTATTCGCTATTTAAAGAATATTTTGAAAGGGGTGCGAAATGGACGTCTGCACCAAAACCACCTTTAAACAGCTCGTTATATAATTCTGAGTACACTGTTCCTGAGGAAGGTCATCCTATTGAATACGTGATAAATGAATCAGAGGTTGTGTTCGATGCAGCAGATTTTATTCGCTGTGGTAGAGACATATTTGTCACTAAAAGCAATGTCACTAATATTGCAGGTATAAATTGGCTCCGTCGTCATTTGGGAAGTAGTTATCATGTTCATGAAATAGAAACATTAAGTAAGCAACCTATGCATATTGATACCACATTCGTTCCTCTTGGACCTGGGAAAGCGATGATAAATCCGAACTATGTGTGCCGAAAAAACCTTCCAAGTATATTGAAGAGCTGGGATATTTTCGATGCACCCGACCCAAATATTGTATCTGGAGGGTTTCTAAATGAACATTCGTCTATGTGCAGCATGTGGCTGAATATGAATGTTCTACTTTTGGATGAAAACCGAGTCATTGTAGAGAAGTCACAGGTCGGAATGATTAAATCAATGAAGAACTGGGGTTTAAAACCAATCCTTTGTGATTTTCTAAACTTTAATCCCTATGGTGGCGCTTTCCATTGTGCCACGTTGGATGTCCGCCGTACTGGCAAATTGCAGTCTTACTTCTAAAGACTGAGTGAATGAAGAGTAGGGTTTTGTTTGAGTGATGCCATTTATGATATGTCCTGATAAATTGGTTGATCAAAAATTTGGCGGGTAAAGGTATTGGACAATCGAATAAATCATGAACTAAATTTTTAGTATTTAGATATATATTCCGTGAAATTTTAGAACTGTTAATCGGATTTTCTGTTAAGGCTGGTTTATATAACGAGCACGCAGGGATAGCACACATAACTTTTAGGAAGTCTAAAACATGGCAATAGCTACGGATGACGACGCAAATTATTCTTTGGCATTGGACAAATTGTATGTAAAGTCCCTTGCATATTCATCTAAAACACATCCGTTGATCGATGTAGGTTTAGGCAGTTCAGTAGGGTTCGATTGTTGGGATGATAAACCAATAAAATTTGACCGAGAGGCATTGCAAAAAGTAAATGTGTATGGGGAGCCTGGAGGGGAGCGATTTCTTCGACATTTTATACGCCAGCACTATAAAGAGCAGGTGGGGGTAGACATAGACATTGACAGAGTTCTAATAACTAATGGAGCATCAGAGGCACTGTTACTTGCCTTTATGGTTTTACTTAACGGGAAAAAAAATCAACTTATTCTTCCAGAATTTCATTACCCCTGTTATCGGCTATTAGCGCAAATTTTAGGAAAAAATGTATGTTATGCAAAGACAGGAAGCCAATATTCATGTTCAACCAATAACATTGCATCTTGTATCAACGATAGCACTGGCGCTATTGTTGTGAACTCCCCATCAAATCCCTTTGGTAAAATTTCTGATGAAGCTAGCCTCAGGAAGTTAAGTCAGCTAAATGTGCCTATTATAGCGGATGAAACATATAGGCTACTAAGTTTTGATAGTCCTTCTTCAAGTCTACTACGCTTCAGCAGTCAGAGTTTTATTGTAAACAGCTTTTCAAAGTCTCTTGCGATGCCTGGTATTCGCCTAGGCTACCTCATTATGCCGGAAAGCTATATTGATAAAATGATATCTCTTAAGTTAGGTTTGAATATATCGACTAGCATCGCCTCACAAAGGTGGGGGTATGAAATGATTATAAATCGATACGAAAAAGTACCTCTATATAGAGATTACCTCCGGCAGAACAGAAATCAACTTGTAGCTAAGTGCAATCAATTTGGATTAGATCTAGCGAGCACACCTGAAGGTGGGATCTTCGCAGTTTTGGATACATCTAGATATGGAAGCTCGTTAATGGTGGCAGATATGTTGCTTAAAAAGTGTGGTGTGTTATGTGCGCCGTTAAGCGACTTTAGTTTATTTGACCCGGGCTTTGTAAGAATAAATTTTTCTTGCCCAATGGAGCAGTTAAATTCTGTACTGGATAGGATTTCTTCCTGTCTTATAGGTGGAGAATGGGGTCCTCGTTCTAAATATGATAGATCAAGATTTGACGGAGACGGGATAGGGAGGGGTGAGATAAAAAGCATTCATTTTTGAAATACGGTTAGTTGTTCAACTCGGTGCTCTGAATGAGCTGGGCAGATAATTGCTATGCAAGCCAACAAAGGTAAATAGACTTGTACAGTCAAACTGTTAGGTTTTTCTTCTACGTATAAAATCAATCTGATGAGGTGGGAAATGAATGATGTTAGTAGATATATGTATGAATGGAACTTAGATTCAACGAGTAATTTGTTAAACACACGGCTTGAAGATGATAGTTTGCGTGACGGATTACAAGGTGCATTTGTCCGGAAGCCGACCTTAGCCGAGAAAATGGAACTTGTTAAGCTATCCGTTGAAGTCGGTGCTCAAAGTATAATGCTAGGGTTTCCAGCAATCTCAGAGCACGAGCTTCAAGAATGTCGTAGTTTGCTAGTGTTTATTGAGAACAACAAGTTAAAAACAGAAGCCGTTTTTTTAGCTCGTTCACATATTGGTGATCTCAAGCCAATCGTTGATATGCACGAAAACGTCAGTGAGACAGCCGAAGCTGCGATCTACCTTGGAACCAGTCCATTAAGACGGTATGTAGAAAAATGGAACTTAGCTGACATGCTTAATAAGTGTAAAACCGCATGTGATTTTATGACGTTAAAAAAGGTTCCTTTTAGTTTTAGCGTAGAAGATGCCACTCGCACACCTCCCAAAGATCTAGAAAAAATCGTAGAAATAATTTGTCAGTCTGATGCTATTTCAATAGATATTTGTGATACCGCTGGCGCATCTACTCCTGATGGTGCTTTTAGAATAGTCACATTTGTTAAAAATTTGATTGAAAAATCGGGGCGAAATATGCGGGTAAGTTGGCATGGTCACAACGATCGAGGTCTCAGCGTTGCGAACTCAATTTTTGCAGCAAAGGCTGGCGCAACCGGAATTAGTGGTTCGTTCCTTGGTATAGGTGAACGGACAGGGAACACACCTCTAGAGCAAGTTGCGATGTACTTACATCAAATGGGTAGTAATCTATATCAAGTCGATAAAATCATCCCTTATTGTGAGTTACTTGCGAAATATACAAATACTCAGATTCGGCCAGAAGCCCCCATTATTGGAAGCCAAGCTTTTGCTACCTGTACAGGAACTCATGCGGCAGCAGTACTAAAAGCGCGTAAGCTTGGGATTGAGTTTGAAGATTATATATTTTCCGGTGTCCCTGCCTCAATTTTAGGTCGGGAACAGGAAATTATGATTGGCCCAACGAGCGGCATGGCAACGTCATATCATGTTCTTGAAAAATTGGGGCTTTCCCCATCGGAAGAGGAGGCGCGTGCGCTTTTAACTTTTGCTAAGACAAGGAATCAGTATTTAGTCAGTAGCGAAATTAAACAATTTGCGAATTGTGAATCACAGCAGACTGCATAGTTATAATGTTGGAATAGTTTAACTATTTAATGTATGGAGAGAAAATGAATAAAATTAATATAATTGAAGGAAAAGCATTCTATTGTGGAGATCTCGTTAATACCGACGTTATGAGCCCAGGTCGGTTTGAACCTTACGAGAGTAATGAACTGCTTGCGAGCATAGCGTTAATTGACTATGAAAGTGAAATACCTTTTGTGGATCCAGCTACAAAGCGTTCTCCATTCACTATCATATTTGCAGGTCACGAATTTGGGTGCGGTTCTAGTCGAGACTCTGCGCCGTCTGCGCTTGCTTATGCTGGGGCAAAAATCGTAATTGCGCGTTCTTTTGCACGAATATTCTATCGAAACTGTATTAATATGGGAGTACTATTACCCGTTACATATGACCATTCGTTTGATGAAAGTGTTATTGGGAAAAATGTAGAAGTGAATGTGTTAGATAGAACCTTTACCGTCGATGGTGAAATTTACTCTTATTCAGATTTTGGGCCAATTAAAGACATTGTTGAGGCTGGCGGATTGACGCCATTCAATAAGTTATCCACAGGGATGTAAATAGCATGAAACCACAAAGTATGACACATAAGATTCTCGCACGTGCAACTGGGAAAAAATCTGTTTCGCCTGGCGAAATAGTGACAGCAAAAGTTGACATGTGCTTTGCACATGACCCAGTAGTCAAGTATCTACGGCAGTACTTTTACGAGGAATTTGGAAAGGATGCGAGAGTATGGGATGCTTCTCGCATTGCTTTATTTCAAGATCATCTGGTTCCGGCAAAGGACTCAGCATCTCGGTCATTAGCAATTGCCATGGGAAATTTTGCGGAAGAACAAAAAATTCCACACTATTACCCATACGGAAAAGATTATGGTATTTGCCATATTATGATGTGTGAGAAAGGCCATGTATTACCGGGAGAGGTAGTACTAGGTACAGATTCTCATTCAGTTACGTATGGCGCTTTTAATGCCTTTGGCACAGGAGTCGGGTTTGAAGATATGCTTAATGTTTTCAAAACGGGTGAACTCTGGTTCCGTGTTCCAGAAATAATTGAAGTTAGAATCGAAGGTGAATTAAGACCTGGTGTTGTGGCGAAAGACATTATTTTAAAAGTTATTGGTGAGCTGGGCATGGGGGGAGCCTCCTACAAGACCTTGGAGTTTACTGGATCAACCATCGAAGCGATGTCTGCGGAAGAACGGATGACGATGTGTAATATGAGCGTAGAAGCCGGTGCCAAAAATGGAATTATGGCGATGTCTGATGCGGCAGAAAAATACCTAGCTGATGCGACTGACAAGCCTCACCCCTATGACCCCGTTACTACGGATTCTAATTTTGAGTACATCAGGTCTCTATTACTTCGGGCAGAGAATATTGAACCCATGGTTGCCTATCCTCACACGCCTGACAATGTTCATTCTATTAGCAAAGCGAAGAGTGAGAGTATTCGGATTAATCAAGTCTATATTGGATCCTGCACTGGTGCCAAGATGAATGATATCGTAATGGTTCATGACATCATTAAGGGTAAGAAGTTGGCTGACGGTCTACAGCTCATCGTTGTACCCGCTACATCATCAATTTATCGTCAAATGATTAGTGATGGAATAAGTTCGGATTTATTGGATGCAGGTGCAGTGATTGAGTCCCCTGGTTGTAAAGCTTGTTATGGTGCGCACGGTGGCGTGTTGGGAGACGGTGAAAATTGTTTAAGTACTACCAACCGTAATTTTCGTGGTCGTATGGGAAATCCAAAATCCTTTGTTTACTTGTCTTCACCCTTCATAGCCGCCCAATCGGCATTGTCGGGTTATATTACTGACTAACTGAGACTTCGGAGAAATGCCAATGAGTAAATATGAGATATTAGTAATGCCAGGTGAAGGTGTTGGTCCTGAGATAGTAGAACAAGGTGTTGCGGTGCTTGAAGCAATCGATGAAATATTTGGTTGGGGTCTCGAAATTACCGAATATGAAGTGGGTAATGCTGCATTTAAAAAGACCGGGCATCATCTACCACCTGATGCAAAAGCAGCGTGTGATCGACTTAAAGGTTCATCAAACGCAGCGATTCTATTTGGAGCAGTTACCGCTGAACCGATTAGCATTTTACGTAAGAATTACGACTTATTCGCCAATCTTCGACCAATTCGATCTACTGCTGCTTTGAGTGACATTTCTCCATTGAAACCAACTTTACAGCGTGAACTGGATATGCTAATCGTGCGTGAACTTACGTCTGGTATCTATTATGGAAAGATGGAGAGTGGTAAAGATGAGCATGGTCGCTGGGCTTCTCAAGCAATGTACTATCATGAAGACGAGGTTAGGCGCATCGCAAAAGTTGCCTTGCAAGCAGCAGAAAAAAGCCGAAGACATCTTACTCTAGTACATAAAGGAAATGTTATTTGGGAGGTTTTTGATATATGGAAAGACATATTAAACGAAGAGGCCAAGTCATTTCCCAGTGTGAAGTGTGATGATATCTTGGTTGATAATATGGCTATGCAAATGATAATTAACCCAGGAGAGTTTGATGTAGCACTGTGTAGTAATTTGTTTGGTGACATACTCAGTGACCTGGGAGCAGGATTAGTTGGGTCTATTGGGGTTATGCCTTCTGTAAGTATGAATGAAGCAGGGTTTGCGTTGTATGAAAGTATTGGTGGAACCGCACCGACTTTAGCTGGAAAACAAAAGGCTAATCCAATTGCAACGATACTCTCTGTTGCAATGATGTGTCGTCAAACGCTCAACAGTGAACTTGCAGCGACGATGATCGAAGAAGCGGTGGATAGTGTATTAAAACACTATCGTACAGAGGATATCGCGAACGATAATTTACCTGTTATATCTACAAGCGAAATGGGTAAAAAGATCGTAGGCGATATCTATCAAGCTAAGAATGTTGTCGGTCTAGATAAAGTAGCAGTTTAGAAAAATATTCCACTTTGTGAATAGTTGATGTATGCGGCCTTTGTGCTGCACACATCAACCCCATGTTGAGAATACATGTATGGACAGTAAAGAGTTTAGACAATTAGGTTTAATGGTTGTAAACGAATTGGCTGACTATCTAGAAGATACTAGTGAACTCCCGATTACTGTTGCATCGACTAATCAACAGATTAAATCGTGTTTAAAAGATCATGCACTTCAAGATAATAGCAAAGCTATTGAAGATGTATTAAGTACGAGTATTAATTTCTTGAGAGAGAATTCGTTCAACAGTAATCATCCTAGGCAGTGGGGATATATACTCCCCACTGTGGATCCGGTTTCATCCTTGGCTGAATTGATCGTGGGAGTGTTCAATCAGAATCTGGCTGGTTGGGAAATATCACCGGCGGCAACAGAAATCGAGAATCAAACTGTACAGTGGTTAGCTGAAATTATTGGATTCGGAAAGGCGTGCGATGGAATTTTTGTCAGCGGTGGGAATGTAGCAAACTTTACGGCAATCCTCTGTGCCAAGCAGTATAAACTTAAAAGTTCTAGAGTAAGGCAACTGTATGAGAAAAGGAATTGTTCCATTTTTTCCATTTATGCATCGACAGAGACTCATACCTGGATAGACAAATTCATCAAGGTATTTGGGTTTAGTCAGTGCAATTTGCGACTGATACCTTGTGATAATGAGTGTCAGATAAAAATACCGGACTTAGAGACGACTATTGCAATTGATTTATCTAACGGATTAGTTCCGCTAACGATAATCGCAACCGCGGGCACTACAAGTACGGGGGCAATAGACCCCATTGTTCGTCTTTCTAATGTTGCAAAAAAACATGACATTTGGTTGCATGTAGATGGTGCGTACGGCGCGCTGGCCGCTTGTCTTGAAAGCTCGGGTGATGACTTAAAATCACTCGGTATGGCAGATTCTGTAGCGATTGATCCTCACAAATGGCTTTATACATCTTATGAAGCCGGTTGTGTTCTCGTAAAAGATTGCGCAATATTGCAAGAAACCTTTTCAGCAGATGAGGTATTTATTTCTGACCCAAAATATTATCAAGAGGAGGTAGTGCCTGGAGAAAAAAATTATTTGCTTTATGGTTTACAGAATTCTAGAGGTTTTAGGGCGCTAAAGGTATGGCTTCAGTTGCAATATCTAGGAAAAATTGGATTGAAGAGGCGTTTGCAGAGGGATGTTGATAACGCTGAATATTTGTATAAAAAGTCCGTGTCGAATCCAGACTTGGAAGCTTGGACACTAAATTTGAGTGTTGTAACTTTTCGTTATGTCTCTTCAGAGTCGAGTCACTATTGTGCAGAGATAAACCTGATAAATAAAAATATTTTGAATAAAATCAATACATCAGGCGAAGCCTATTTATCTTTTACAGAAATTTCCAATAACTATTTATTGAGAGCCTGTTTTGTCAATTCTAAAACAAAAGAAAAAGATATAGATAGCGTCCTGGATCTTATTGTAAAAATAGGGGATAAACTATGTCAATAAGAACCGTCTCGATGCCTGATATGGCCTCTGGATGCCCCACGGGCAGTGCCACTCGAAAATAATTTCCCGTGACATCAAACAAGTCCACCTCAGCAGATTCGTCGGCCAGTTTTCCCATGACTCGGCTGAACAGCAATCTGAAGTGGCTAATGTGGTCAGCCAGAATATCACCAATGTTGCCCAACTGGCGGAAGTGGCGGACGAATCAACCCAACACATTTTTCTGGGCACCAAAGGACTTAGCCAACGGGCAGAAGCCTTACGAGACCGAGTTTCCCAATTCAAGGTTTAACGTTGATTGTAGTTTTACCGCTTTAAAACCTAACGCAAAGGCGCGAAGTCGCAGAGAACGCAACGTTAATATAGTAGGAATTCTTG
>NVUB02000120.1 GCA_002401775.2 Ectothiorhodospiraceae bacterium | reverse complement strand
TGCGCTATTTTATGCAACGTTAGGGTTAACTTGACGCGGCTTAACAACACGCCGCCAATTGTTTTTCGATACGCTTGGCGGAAACTGGCAATGATGTCTTTAACCCTTGGGCAAACAAGGACACCCTGAATTCTTCAAACATCCATTTCAAATGAAGTAATTCGGATTGATACTTTTCGCCATTGGCTTGTTGTTTACGCTTTTCATAAGTCGCCCAGAGGGGTTGTATTTGTTGTAACTTAACCGCATCGGCAGCCGGTGTACCGATCAGTTTATCGACCCTTAAATCCAGCGCTTTCAAAAAGCGGGCAATATGGGGCAACCAGTCAAGGGGAGTGGCCTTCAGGAAGTCTGGATAAACCAGGCCATCCAATTGCTGCTGAATGTCTTGTTGGGCAGCAAGGGGAAAACGCGCAGAATGACGTTTGAATTTATGGATCAGCTGTTGATAGCTACTGAGTACTTCGGACACGATTTTACACACGCCCTGAGCTTCGGGCATCAGTGGTTTGCCGTTCGCTAAACAGTCGGAAAACTGTTTCTCCGTGCGAACGGCATAGGCATTTTTAACGGCATCACTGGCAAGATAACTGCGGGTTAAAATGATATCCAGCAAGTCTTGCTTTAATGCATCACAGGTGGCCAACGTTGAATATACCAGGCACATGTCCTTTATCAACGGTAGACTGCGCATTACATATTTGACATCTTTACTGTTCACCAACGACAGTAACCGGCGTAATCCAGCAGCGTGTATTTGTTGCGCGGCCGCTTGCGAATCAACCAACTCGACACCCACCGTTTTTTGTTTATCGACAATAGCGGGATAAACCCAATATTGCTGGTCACCGCGTTTTACCCGCAATGATTCAGGGAGGTCAGAAAATGCCCACGTCGTAACACCCGACGCTGGCCATGACGAATCCGTTTGCAGTTTTTTCATTTCCCCTTTGGTGTCGTCTGAAAAACGGGTTTGCAATTCCGACAGTGAACGCCCTACTCCCATTATTTTTTGCTGCTTATCGAGCACAGCAAAACGCATCTGTAAATGCTCGGGTATTAAATCAAACCGCCAGTCACTGGCTTTGACTTGAAGCTGTTTTTCGGTCGCCAGTATGTGGGTGATTTGTGCCACGAGATCCTGACGTTCACTAAAATTTGCAACATCGAGATCAGTTTGCAGGAAGTGCATTACCACCGTCGTGGACTCAGGTATGGGCACGAGTTGTTTGCGAAGGGTTTTCGGCAAGCTCTTTAACATGGCCCCGACTTTTTCCGCGAGAAACCCAGGAACCAACCATTCAAAAGGGGTTGCGATGACTTGGTTCAAAGCACCTAAAGGAATCAATGTTGTCACGCCATCATCATCCTGGCCTGGGCTAAAACAATAGCGTAAGTGAAAGGGAGTATTATTCACCAGAATCTCACTGGGATAGTCCGCACTTTGCGATACCCCACTATCAGCAAAGACGTCATCACGAGACAACCTCAGAATACTCGGATTGTCACGCTCTATTTTTTTGCGCCATTTTTCAAAGGTCGCGTCACTGAAAACGGTTGCGGGTATATGCTGGTCAAAAAATCGATACAGGGTTTCATCATCCACCAGTACATCTGGCCGCCGTGTCTTGGATTCCAGTTGACGCGCTTCGTTGATCAACGCTTGATTATGGGTAAAAAATGCCGCCTTGGTTCGATAGTTACCCACCACGAGGGCTTCACGAATAAATATTTCACGCGACACTACAGGATCAATACTGCCATAGTGAATATTTCTTCTGGCGTGGAGTATCAAACCATATAACGTCACCGTCTCATAAGCCTTTACGAGCCCCTGTTTTGGGCTCCAGTGAGGCTCGCTGTATTTACGTTTAACCAAATGCTGTGCAGCCGCTTCGACCCATTCCGGCTCAATACGTGCATTTTGCCGGGCAAACAAACGGCTGGTTTCCACCAGTTCTGCCGCCATCACCCAGGCTGGTGATTTTTTCGCCAGGCCGGAACCGGGAAACAAATGAAACTCGGTATTTCTGGCGCCAATATAGCGTTGTTGGGTTTTTCGTTTGTCTTTCGAGGCTTTTTTGTCCGCTTCCTGTTTACTACCCAGATTGCCTAACAGCCCCGTCAAAAGTGCTTGATGAATGGCGTCATACGCGGTTTGTTGTTGTTTGTTATCTTTGTCGGCATTTTTATCGGCATAACCGGCTTTACTATTATGACTTTTATCACTTTGTGGCGTTGGTAATGATGTATTTTGAATATTTTGCGGTAAAGGACTTTGAGAAAACGTAATACCAAGGCCTTTTACCTGAGTCGATAACTGTTGATACGTTTCAGACCACTCACGTAAGCGCATGTAGGACAAAAATTCTTGCTTACAAAATTGTCGCAGTTTATTTTGCGTTAAGTGTTTTTTACGATCCTGGTAGACTTTCCATAAATTCAATAATGCGGAAAAATCAGAATCTTCATCGCGGTATTGTTTGTGTTTTTCATCGGCTTGCTGTTGTTTTTCAACCGGGCGCTCACGTGGGTCCTGAACACTCAGAGCACTAACAATCACCAGCACATCTGCCACGCAGTTTTTTTCTTCTGCCGCCAACACCATACGACCCAGACGTGGATCGATGGGCAGGCGTGCAAGGCGTTGGCCAATGAGGGTAATTTTTCGCTTGTCATCCATCGCCCCCAGTTCCAGTAATAACCGAAAACCGTCGTTGATAAAACGCGCATCAGGCGGATCGATAAACGGATACTCATCGGGCCGCCCTAAATTTAGCTGGCGCATTTGCAAAATAACGGCCGCAAGATTCGTGCGTTGAATTTCTGGCTGGGTAAATTCAGGGCGAGACAGGAAATCTGCTTCGGAATAAAGCCGAATACAGATACCATCGCTCAAGCGCCCACAGCGTCCCGCACGTTGATTAGCACTGGATTGAGCGATACTTTCGATGGGTAATCGCTGTACCTTGCTGCGATAACTGTAACGGCTGATGCGCGCCGTACCAGGGTCTACCACATAACGAATACCCGGTACGGTTAACGAGGTTTCCGCCACATTCGTGGCCAGAATAATGCGCCTATGCCCGGTGAGTTTAAAAACCCGATTTTGCTCCGCAGCACTTTGGCGGGAATACAGCGGCAAGATATCAGTTTTGTCCGGGTGATGTTTACGTAATGCCTCGGCAAGTTCCCGAATTTCTCTTTCGCCACTGAGAAAAACCAAAATATCGCCTTTTAGTTGTTGACGATTATCGTACACGACCAATTCATCAATGGCGGCCAATATCCTGTCATTGAGATCGGCATCCTTGTCTTCGTCTTCAACATCCCGGTAACGAATTTCTACGGGAAAACTACGCCCGGACACGGTAATGACCGGCGCATTATTAAAATGTTTTGAAAAATTTACCGTATCAATAGTGGCCGAGGTAATGATAATTTTCAGGTCTGGGCGTTTGGGCAATAGATGTTTGAGGTAGCCTAACAAGAAGTCGATATTGAGGCTGCGTTCATGCGCTTCATCAATAATCAGCGTGTCATATTGGCTGAGGTAACGATCAGTCTGCAATTCGGCCAACAAAATACCATCGGTCATCAGTTTAACGAGGGAAGATGATTGGGTATGGTCGGAAAACCGTACCTTAAAACCGACGGTATCGCCGAGAGGGGTTTTTAATTCTTCAGCAATGCGTGTTGCAACACTCCGGGCAGCAATACGGCGAGGTTGTGTATGGCCAATAAAGCCTCGGGTTCCACGCCCAAGTTCCATACAAATTTTGGGTAACTGTGTAGTTTTCCCCGAGCCGGTTTCACCTGCAACAATAACCACTTGATGATTTTTGATCGCCGTGGCAATTTCATCACGCCGTTGTGATACGGGCAAGGCATCCGGATAATTCAGTGGGGGAATACTGTCGGCGCGGCGCTGTCGGTGCGCTGATGAAATATCAATTTTCGACAACAGTGCTTTGTGTTGTTTTTCTGCACTGCCATCATTTTCGGCCACTGCGCGAGACAACCGCCTTACCGCTTGATGAAGAGAATGCTGATCGCGGCTCAGGCAATCGTTAACGGCAACTGAAAGCTGCGAAAGTTCTATGGGCATGAAACGAATTCTTTATTGTGGGTGAATGAATGACGGAAGCAATAGAGCGAATTATCGCAAAATATTGCAAAGTACTGCAGTGCTATATAAATAATGACATAAGTAATTTCGGTAAATAATGCGATTCTTCCCGAAAAAAGGATACCCGTGTGCAGAGGCGTCGGCCGCAGGAGTACGGCTGTTGAACATACAGGGCTGATTCTACGGCGTCTTCTGTCTGCAGGGTTCCTTTTCAGGTGCACCAGTTTCATATGCATCAAGAGTATGACTGAAGATACTGATGCAACGATAAATATTAATGCTATTTCTGCAGATGTTCCTCAGATTTAACCCGCTCCCAGAGCGTTTCCCATTCTTCAAGACTGAGATCCGTTAACACTTTATCCTGTTGATGAGCGAACGACTCCATATGCTCAAAACGTCGTTCGAATTTGCGGCCGGCTTTACGCAAGGCAGATTCGGGTTCGACATTAAGGTGTCGCGCGAGGTTAGTGCAGGCAAATAACAGGTCTCCCATTTCTTCCTCTATTCGGGCATGGTCTCCACCCTGTAGCAATTCTTCCCGCACCTCATCCAGTTCTTCGTGCACCTTGTCCATAACCGGTAGCGCATCGGGCCAGTCAAACCCTACTCGTGCGGCTCGTTTTTGTAATTTCACAGAGCGCGTTAACGCTGGCAGAGCAATGGCTATGCCTGCCAGAGTCCCGTGCTTATCAATAGTGCCGAGTTTACCAAAAGTGCCGTATTTATCCGTGCGGTTACCTGCACGCTCTTCGGCTTTATGAGCCTCCCATGCCCGGGTTTGATCTTCCACACTCGATATCTGAACACCTTCGCCAGAGCGGTTACTAAACACATGGGGGTGGCGCCTAACCAGTTTTTCAATAATCCCCTCTGCCACCTGCTCGAAATCGAAACTGCCCTGTTCCTCCGCAAGGCGGGAATAAAAAACCACTTGAAACAGTAAATCGCCCAATTCGCCGCGTAACTCCTTCATATCGCCATTTTCAATGGCTTCAGCCACCTCATAGGCCTCTTCAAGCGTATGAGGAACGATAGAGGCAAAATTTTGCGCCAAATCCCAGGGGCAACCATTTTCCGGGTGCCGGAGTTTAGCCATAATTGCGCGTAATTTCTCGATATTGCTCAAGCTTTAAGCCCTTAGTGGTTGATGTGGAAAGTGATTTTTTTCGGCCGGTTTTTCAAGTATTTCCAGCCTGGAATCAATCCAAAAATTGTATGAAAAATAAGCATCTAGCGACGTCGAGAGTGGACGATACTACCTCTGAAAGGGGATATAAAACATGCATTATACGCAGTCTACACCATACCAACACATCAGCAGAAGATTGCTAACAGCCACCCTGTTTTTGGGATTATGGCTACCTTTCCACGTTTTTTCCAGTGATTTTGAAGGACTGGAGGCAGGGCAAAAAGCCTTTAATGCCGGTAATTTCACCCTGTCATTTGCCTTGTGGACGACCCTCGCTACCCAGGGTCACACAGATGCCCAGGTTTTTGTGGGGCTCTCCTATCAAAATGGCTGGGGAATCCAAAAAAGTTCTCAACTAGCAGAAGTGTGGTATCAAAAGGCAGCCAAAAAGAATAATGCCATTGGCCAGTATTTATTGGGGCTTCGTTACATTCAAGGGAGTAACACGAATCGCGCAAAAGGGTTGATGTGGTTACGTCAGGCAGCGTCAAACGGGGATAATTCTGCGCAGCAGTTTTTGAAAAAAGGACAAGCCCGAGGCTGGTTTACCGATATACCCACTGCGGCCACATCTTCTACCGTAACGCCTCCAGCCTTAACAGCACCTTCCTCTTCACCCTTACAGGTAAGAAAAACCGTCCCCCAGTCACAGGCCTTTGCGGGTTAAACTCGCTAGCTCAAATTCCAATTTGAATAAACGGACTTTGAGGCTTATGTTAGCCGTATGACCGAAGGACGGTCGAACCAGTGGTATCTCGTTTCACTGAATGTCATTCAATGAAATTTTTTCCGGTTGAGGTTTTGCTGCCAAAACAGCGTCTAAACCAGAGGGCAGATGTAAAAAGGCTGGAACGTCAGCCACATGGCTGTGGCGAGCTAGGTAGTTATTGGCGCGGCGGTCACCGTCGTGACTCGCCATACGCATCAACGCCATCCCGCGTACCGTATTTCCTTGCTCTAGCGCCATTTGAGCTTCTCCATAGGTGCAGGCTGCCGCCAGCACCACGCCGCTCATTAATGACGTGATCAACAAAAACACAGTGTTCAGCAACACCGTTTTCTGGTTCATTTTCGACATGCTCGTCCTGAGATATAGTGTACGTAGAAGAACCATTTACATCGCTCCTTAATACAACTGGTGCTAGTAAGGTATGGCATTCAGAGCGGTTCCTGTCAACGCATAAAGCCCGGATTAATCTATTACTTTTGTTACAGAGTCACCTCGTCAAAAAAAAGGTAGAATACAATGGTTATTGGAAACTTATCTGCCAACAATCAAATAATATAATGACAACACTCGTACTCGCTTCAACATCACCCTACCGTAAAACCTTACTCGAGCGTCTCCACCTGCCCTTCGTTACCGCAGCGCCAGACATCGATGAAACAGCACACTCAAATGAACCCGCAGAAGCACTAGTAACCCGCCTGGCAGAGTCCAAAGCACGCGCCATTGCTGATCAATATCCAGATGCCTTAATCATCGGCTCGGATCAGGTAGCTGTAATCGATGGTTCCATCCTCGGCAAGCCGGGAAATCATGAAACCGCCGCCCAACAGCTCCGCAATGCCAGTGGACGACAAGTCACATTTTTAACCGGTTTGTGCCTTTTTAATACACAAACCCAACAAGCACACATAAGCCTCGTCCCCTTTATCGTGGAATTTCGTGAACTACAAGAAGCGCAAATCCAGTTTTACCTAACACAGGAAAAGCCCTACGACTGCGCTGGTAGCTTCAAATCAGAAGGGTTCGGGATTAGCTTGTGTAAAAGCATGAAAGGCGACGACCCCAACAGTCTGATTGGATTACCGCTCATTGAATTAATCAGACTATTAACCAATGAAGGAGTTGATGTTTTAAGTTCGAAGGACTGAACACTCAGCACTATCTTTTACTTTTAACAAGTAGCTCATGTTGCGAAGCTACGTGACCACCATGTTGAACAAAGAACATGTGTGCTCGATTATATTACCTCAATAAGCCTCATCGGCGCGTGAAGGGTGGGTACGTTGTTGGTGCCCACGTGGAGATCATACCTCGCAATCCCATTCATCAAAGCCTGAATCATGGGCCACCTGCCCCTTATAAAGGGTATTTCTGGATCTATGCCCTTTTTCCTACCTTTCAACCAGCTCTTGGATGAGCGGTGTGCATATTACGTCCATAGCTTGTTTTAGTTGGCTACCTGATATGACCATTGTGTTGGGACGGGACATGTAGGCTCCATCAATGAGTTCCTGCAGGCGTGGTAAATCATATCTCGCGGGGTCTCGGAACCGTATTACCACGATGCATTCATTGCTTTCGGGTATTTCTCTGGCGATAAACGGGTTTGAGGTATCAACGATAGGTACTCGCTGGAAGTTTATATCTGACATGGAGAACTGCGGGACGATGAAGTGAATATAGTCCTGCATACGCTCTACGATATGCCGTGATGTCGCTTCTGTTGAAAATCCTCGAGTATCCCGGTCGTGGTTTATTTTTTGAATCCATTCCAGGTTTACCACGGGTACAACACCAATTAATAAATCCACGTGTTGTGCAACATCTACACCGGTATTCTTTGCCGGGTTTTTGCCGTTATTACGACGTTCTATAATAACCTTGGGATTATGGGATGCCGACATTTTTCGGCGTGTCCATTTATTGGCGACAACGCCACCGTGCAAGCCTTCGTAAAATAACAAATCGGCATTTTCCGGTAATGCTTCCCAGTCCGAAAAACGACCTTCGGGTGTTGATGATTCACCACAAGCTTCTTCCTTGCTGATATATCGCCGCAGTTTTCCATTTCCGGTGTTTGCGAAGGAATCAAACAATTCTTCCAGCAAATCAAATCGGTTAACTTCAGGGCCATAGGGACTTAAGGTCCTGCCCTCTTCCTGCTTTTGAGTAATCAACGCCTGCATTTCGGCTCGGTCATAACGCCGAAAGCACTCCCCGGTTACATAAGCCGCACTGATATTTTCCCGACGGAATATTTGCTGGAAGGCCTGTTTTACAACCGTTGTCCCCGCTCCCGATGCGCCCGTAATAGCAACTATTGGATGATTTTGTGACATGCTTTCCCCTTGCAGGCCTTTTTTTATTTTAAAAACACATTTTTTAACTCGCACAAAATGTAAGACTTGACTTGAAAAAGTCAGTTACCGCATAGGACTTTGCGCAGTTTCCAACCCTACATTTTTGGATATTACATTTGCCATAGTCACTCCAATACGGTCTGCAAACCGATTGAAGAAATTGGGGCGCGGTGTAAAGTCGACAATATTTTCTTCGCCAATGATTTCACGGGCAACATAGCTGGCACTACCCAACCCATCGACCAAACCTAGTTGTACACTCTCTTCTCCGTTCCAAAACAAGCCCGTAAATAAGTCCAGTGAATTCGACAAGCGATCCCCACGCCCTTCTTTTACTTTATCAATAAACTGGCGATGTACGGTATTCAGCAGTTTTTGAACATGCGCCACTTCGGTTTCTTTGAGTGGGGAAAACGGGTCTAGTACACCCTTATGTTTACCGGCCGTCATTAAGCGTCGCTCTACACCGACGGTTTTCAGGGTATCCACGAAGCCAAAGCCGTCCATTAATACCCCAATGGAACCCACAATACTGGCTTTGTCTGCATAAATTTCATCGGCAGCAGCGGCGATGTAATAACCACCCGAGGCACAGATGTCAGCCACTACGGCGTACAATTTAATATCAGGATATTTTCCGCGCAGGCGTTTTATTTCATCATAAACATACCCTGCCTGCACCGGGCTGCCGCCTGGGCTGTTGATGCGCATGAGTACTGCTTGGGTATTTTTATCTTTAAAAGCGGCCCGTAAAGCGCTTACCAGATTGTCGGCGCTGGCCTGCGTATTGGCGGCTATGACGCCTTCCAAATCGATCAGTGCGGTATGTTTTCCGGTTTTCATGCTGGATTTATTCCAGTCACCAGGAATGTAGAAAAAAAGCACAAACAGGTAGATAAAAAACAGTGATTTGAAAAACACATTCCAACGCCGGCTTCGTCGCTGTTCGTTAATCGCGGCAAAGGCTAATCGATTTAAGGTATCTTTTTCCCAGCTTGTCTCTTTATGACTGGACACTTTTGCAGGCGTCGTGCTCTCGGTATCCCCCTGTGCTTCGCCGGAAGTCCAGGCATCGCGTTCTTTTGCAGTAGAGTCAGCACCCGTGCCTGAACCTGTGTCGACACTGCTGGCCATCGTATTGCCTTCATTACCGGCCTGATGTCCCGCTTGGCTACTAGCTTGAGTATCGGCTTGGCTACTAGCTTGAGTACCGGCTTGAGCGCCTGTTTGATTATCTGTAGAAGAAGTTTGAGGTTTCGAGCCTTCGGGTCTGTCCTGGTCTGCCATGAATTTACCTTTATACCTGTATTAATATTTTTATCGGTTAGTGGTTCTGTTGAGCGTTTGATACCGGTGCGACATTCTTTACTACTTTAGTGGGAGCTACAACGCTAAGCCGATGTCATCGCTTCAGCAGTATGAGCGGCCAACCAGTCTGTCAATTCACTAATCGACGACAAACATGTCAGTGGCCCGCAGGCGAGTAACCGTTCTCGACTATGCACACCATAATCTACTCCCACACTGGCGGTACGGGCCGCGTTGGCCATTTCCAAATCGTATTCTGTATCGCCAATCATCAATGTCTGATTGGCTTCCATACCGGTAGCATCCATAATTTCCTGCAACATTTGCGGGTCTGGCTTGGAGCATGTCTCATCTGCACATCGTGTTTCAATGAAAAAGTGACCAAAGCCGGTATTTTGTAACACACGATCAAGACCCCGTCGCCCTTTACCGGTGGCCACGGCTAAAAGGTACCCTTGATCGCTCAGGCTTTTCAACACCGCTTCAGCACCTTCAAAGGGTTCACAAGGGTCGTCAGTAAAGAAATGATATCGGTAACGGTCGATGATCGCCAAATAAATCTCTTCTGATTCATTCGGTAATAATCGCTGTATTGCTTCACGCAGACCAAGGCCAATAATATCGCGAATAATTGCTCGGGCCATATCGGGTAATCCGGCGTCGTGCATGGCGCGTTGCATGCTGGTAACAATATGGGCCTCGGAATCCATAAGCGTCCCGTCCCAGTCAAATACCAATAAATCAAATCGTTTTTGCATTTTTACAGATTACCTTCCTTAATTTTTGCACTTGAGTTTTCACTCAAGTTTTAATTTGAACCTGAGCCTTCACTTGCGCTATAAATACAGATTCACACTATTCACTATTATTCACACTATGTTGACGCACAACCATACCGCTTTGACTCAATCATGTGGCGCTCGATTATAGGTTACCGATACGACAAGTGATAATTCGGTTACGGTAGTTTTGCCAACGTGTTCAACACAAGTTCCAAAGCCTTTTCCAGTGGTGCCTCATATCGATAAGGTTGATCATGCCCTTCCAGCGCCAAGCTAAAACCTAATGATTTCGCATGCAGGAACAGCCGATTCAGGCCGCGTGTTTTCATTGTCCGGTTAAACGTTTCATCGCCATATTTTTGATCGCCGGCAATAGGGTTACCCATGCTCGCGGCATGTACGCGGATCTGATGAGTACGCCCCGTCATCAATCGAACTTCTACCAAGGTAGCCTCTTTATACCGGGCAATGGGACGGAAAAAGGTTAATGCTGATTTACCTTCAGGGTTAATAGTCACAATTCTTTCACCCGAACGCAGGGTATTTTTCAGTAAAGGGGCATCGATGCGCCTCTCGTCCCCTTTCCACTTGCCCATTAACAGTGCGAGATAGCGTTTATCCATGCCATCCCCGGTTGCCTGCATTTTCCCTGTTGCTGATTCGCGCCCTTTCTCGCGCAGCAGTCGATGCATTTCCCGCAAGATACTGCGTCTTTTGGCAATAAGCAGACAACCGGAGGTCTCGCGGTCTAAACGATGCACCAACTCCAGGTAAGGTGCCTCGGGACGTAAGGCTCGCATGGCTTCAATTATCCCGTAATCGAGGCCACTACCACCGTGTACCGCGAGTCCGGAGGGCTTGTTCAGCACCAGAAACCCCTTTTCCTCCACGACGATACTGTCGTTAATACGCGCCAGCACATGGGCACCGGGAGATACGGGCGCCTCGGTGTCCGCCAAACGAATCGGGGGAATACGCACGGTATCACCGGCTTTAAGGCGATAACTGGCTTTGATTCTGCCTTTATTGACCCTGACTTCACCCTTACGCAGGATGCGATATACCCGACTTTTAGGCACACCTTTAAGGCTGGCGAGCAGGAAATTATCAATACGCTGACCAGCGCGCTCTTCATCTATTTCAACAAAACGAGCTTTTGTCAGTGTTTGCGGCAAATTGGACTTATTTTCTGTTTCATTCATCGGCCCTATGATACCAAATCACACGAAGTTTGATGCTACCGAAGAAGACTGCTATATTTGTCTAGCTTTTTGCGGGATAGTATTGATTCTACGTCTATTTTCCAAGAATTTTACCCAGTTTTCACTGACTTGGAGTAGAACGCACGTAGCAAAATTTTCGACATCCGTGTCATGAACGGGTGTTTTTACCAAATATTAGTGCGCTCCCATGTTCCCACGTGTTCATGATGAGCTGACCGATTGCAGTAGCATCCGGTTCGCGACGACCGCCATATTCAAGGCGGGTTATGGCTATTTTTCTAGCTATTCCCTGCTGGCACGTCAGCGAACGGTAGTACTGTTTTCGTTTGTGATGCCCCTGTGCCCGCAGCCACAAGGGAACAATGGTCGAGCGCATGGACAAAATTAAATGAAAAGAATGTTGTTTAACGCAACTCAGCCGGAAGAGTTGCGTGTCGCTATGGTCGATGGCCAGCGCCTGTATGATCTGGACATCGAGACCGCAGGTCGCGAACAAAAAAAATCCAATATCTATAAAGCTCGTATTACACGCCTGGAGCCCAGCCTTGAGGCGGCCTTTGTTGATTACGGCGCTGAAAGACATGGCTTTTTGCCATTAAAAGAAATCTCACGCTCTTATTTTGACCCCAAAGTTGATTTGAGTGGCGGTCGCGTTAACATCAAACAAGTATTACGCGAAGGCCAGGAAATTATTGTCCAGGTTGAGAAAGAAGAACGTGGTAATAAGGGCGCAGCCCTCACCACCTTCATCAGCCTCGCGGGCCGTTATTTGGTGTTAATGCCAAACAACCCCCGTGCCGGTGGCGTCTCTCGGCGTATCGTCGGCGAAGAGCGCAATGAAATCCGTGATGCACTAGCCGCACTCACCGTGCCGGAAGACATGGGCCTTATCGTGCGTACTGCCGGTGTTGGCAAAAACCCCGAAGAACTGCAATGGGATCTCGATTACCTGCTGCAATTATGGGAGGCCATCGACAAGGCCTCAAAAGAAGGTTCAGCACCTTTCCTGGTTTACCAAGAAAGCGACGTTATCATCCGTGCGATTCGCGACAACTTGCGCAAAGATATCGCCGAAATCCTCATCGATGACAAGGCTACTTTCGAAAAGGCCACAGAGTTCATGCAGCTGGTCATGCCCCACAACCTGGGCAAGCTCAAATACTATGCTGACGACGTGCCTTTGTTCACGCGATATCAGATCGAGTCTCAAATCGAAACCGCGTTTAAACGCGAAGTTCGCCTACCCTCCGGCGGCGCCATTGTGATTGATCACACCGAGGCGTTGATCTCCATCGACATCAACTCCGCACGCGCCACCAAAGGCAGTGACATTGAAGAGACTGCCGTTAACACTAATCGTGAAGCGGCAGAAGAAGTCGCTCGCCAGTTACGCCTGCGTGACCTCGGCGGCTTAGTGGTTATCGACTTCATTGATATGTCGGCATCACGCAATCAGCGTGACGTGGAAAACACCCTGCGCGAAGCCTTGAAAATGGATCGTGCCCGCGTACAAATCGGCCGCATTTCCCGCTTTGGCTTATTGGAAATGTCCCGCCAGCGGTTACGTCCGTCTCTCGGTGAATCAGTACAAATCGTCTGCCCGCGTTGCGAAGGCCACGGCACCATACGTGGCACCGAGTCCCTTGCCTTGTCGATTCTGCGCATCATCGAAGAAGATGCCATGAAAGAGCAAACCGCCCGCATCGTGGTACAGGTGCCCGTCAACGTGGCCACCTTCTTGCTTAACGAAAAACGTCAGGCAATCAACGACCTTGAAACCCGCCAAAACGTGAAAGTGGTATTGATCCCCAACCCCAGTTTCGACACACCGCATTACGAAGTATTGCGTGAGCGTGCCACTGACCTGGCGCACGATGCAGAGTCACAAGCCAGCTACAACCTGGCAGTAGAGCGTGAAGAAGTATCAGAATCACTTGATGACAAGCCTAAAATGAGCAGTGAAGTTCCTGCCGTAAAAGGTGTGACCCCCGCAGCGCCAGTACCGGTACAAGCAGCACAATCTGCCCCGGCACCCGCCGCGGTACCCGCAGGAATCATCAAACGCCTCTGGAGCAGCATTGTCGGGGGCACCGCCACCGACACAGCAGCACAGCCAAAACCCACTGAGAAAGAGCCCAGCAGCAAGCCTGCGCAAAGCCGCTCTCGCAGTGGACGCGGAGGTTCAACGCGCACCCCAGCGAATCGACGTGGCGGCCGCAATCGGAATGACAACCGTTTGGACAATCGCACAGACAACCGTTCAGACAACCGTTCAGACAACCGCAATCGCCCTGATAGTCAGCAAAAACCCAGTCAGGCGAAAAGCGACACAAAGAAAAATGCACCCTCTCGCGATAGCAGCCCTAAATCGCGTAGCAAAGAGACACCTGCGCGCAGACCCAAACCGCAGGAAGCACCGGCACCTGAAACAGAAACAGAAACCCCGGTAACAGATACCGCAACTGACGAGAAAATCACCAGTACGCCAACGGATACCGGCAAACAAGCAGAACGCAACGACGCTCAAAAGAGCGGTTCACGCCGTGGCCGCCGTGGTGGCCGACGCCGGCGTCGCGATGGAAATCACAGCCAAGGCACAGATGACAACACGACGGATTCGAGCAATGCCTCGGCAGTTGAAGCGTCTAGCGACAACCACTCAGCCACCAGCGAGGCTACCGAAAAACCGGCCAGTGCCAAGCAAAACGTATCAGAAAGCGCATCGGTAAGCACATCGGTAAGCACACCTGATAACGCATCAAATGACGTTTCTGCAAGCACAGCTTCGAGCAGCACCGATGGCGACACCGCGAAAAAGGTTACCCGCAACACGGGTACGCGCGGCAATAGGAACGCCTCTGCACAAAGGGCAAAATCCGACTCACGGCAAAGCAGCTCATCACCTAAACCAAGCGCCGAACCAGCCACCGAAGCTTCAGCTAAGGCAGCACCAATGGCGCAAAAAAGCGAAGCAACCGTTGAGGGCTCAGACAAGCCAAAACGAGAAACTACCGCACAGCCTGCCGACGCTGCAAAGCCACCAAAACAGATAGAAACCCGTTCCGGCGCCGCGACAGCGACTACACCGGATAAACCACGCCGCTCAACAACACAAGTTGACACCAGGGTTGTAAAAGAAAGCTCGCCTAAAGTTGAACCGTCAAAAGCGGTTCCACCTAAGCCCGAAACCTCTAAACGGCAAGTACCTGAGCGTGAGGCTCCTAAGCAAGCAGCATCTAAGGGCGAAACACCGATACCCGTACCAACAAAACAGGTATCAACTACACGGGTATCGACTACACGGGTATCAACTACACAGGAATCAGCAAAAAAAGAAGATGCTAAACCTGTATCTAAGCCCGTGCCGAAACCTGCGCCTCAGCCCACCGCGAAACCTGCTCTCACAATGGTAGAGACCAAAACCGCATCCACACCACCACCACAGCCAGTAAAACCGGCGAATCGTGGATCAGAAATCTCTGGCAACACCAAAACTGCCAGCAAACCCGCTCAAGAGGCGCCAGCCCCTAAACCGGAAAAAGCTTCAGACGACAACCGCTAGAAATGACGTCAAAAAAAACCCCTGCCAGATCACTCTGGCAGGGGTTTTTAATGTGCTAAACAATTAATAAACGCCGCTTATAAACGCTTATAAATTGTAATAAACGCACCAGACTTACCATAAATACCGCATCGCAACACGCCGATATATTACCCGTTCAAATAACGAAGCTGGATCTCCTGCAACAAACCTTCTGACGCCACTTCAATCATATCCAGCACACGTTCAAAGCCCATAGAGCCGCCGTAATAAGGGTCTGGCACTTCATCATGCTCAAGATTAGGCGCAAAACTCAAAAACAGCTGAAGCTTATATTCAGACCCCGCAGGACAAAGCCCCTCTAAGCGCTGGTAATTATCCCGATCCATCGCCAACACGTAGTCGTAATGGTCAAAATCAGCCGCAACCGCACGTCGCGCCTTAAGGCGCGATAAATCTATGCCCCGATTCAACGCCGTTTTTTGCGAGCGAGCATCAGGTGCATCCCCAATATGGTAAGCATGAGTCCCAGCAGAATCGATTTCAATGTGATCCGAAAGATTTGCCTCTTTCACCTGCTTCGCAAAAACACCCTCCGCCGTAGGAGAACGGCAGATATTACCCATACAAACAAAAAGCACCTTCACGTGTTTACCCGTATTCATCACTTATACCCAGTTGATTCTAATATATAGGTCTAAATTGTACGCAAACGTGACACAAATTGCTGAAGATTCAAAAGAGTTGTCAAGCTGGCACCACTGAAGCGATAAACGCTGTTACGGACGTTTATCTTTTCCATCAAGTATTTCATGTGAAATTTATCGCCAATTAATCATACAAATTGAGAGGGCATTCTTCTTGTAACACAGGTACTTTTCCTATCTCAATAACTGTTTAAACCGTCTTTTTCGATCCCACCTAAGAATGCCGAAATCTTTATCATCTACTGTAAGTATGTCTCCGGTTCCTAAACGCTCAGCTAAAACCACTAATGTAATGTCAGCTAAATCAATATCGATATCTTCATACTTTTTCATCAATTCGATGACACGCTGTGAGTTTTCTATCTTCAAATCATAAATATCAAACTCTGATCTTGAGTACGCCTCAAATAACTCAACGGATTTTTGATAACTCACACAATTTTTAATAAGGAAAAATGACTCACACATCACCACCCAAGTCGTTGCGAGCCGAAAGCCTGCATTCTGGTTATCAAGCATCCACTTTATGGCCGAATTGTGGTGACTATCATTTTTATTACTGATGGCCAACCAATAACCTGTATCAACCAGTACGTTTTTCAATTAA
Organism: Ectothiorhodospiraceae bacterium; assembly: GCA_002401775.2. GTDB lineage: Bacteria > Pseudomonadota > Gammaproteobacteria > SZUA-152 > SZUA-152 > SZUA-152. Next base: position 684 of record NVUB02000120.1, on the reverse strand, counting down.
ATGTTCCTTAAAGTACTTTTTGTGGTTTTTCGCTAAATCACTTGGGCCTTCACCCGTTGACAGTGATAATGACTTTAGAAGCGCAGGAATGGATGGCTGCTTAGCATTAATGGTCTTTTGATAAAGCAGATCTATTCCTTCCCTTACTAAATCCGTAGGACCAAAACCTACGCTTATTAAATACCCCGCTTTTTCCTGTGATTCTTCATCAAGCCTTGCGGATAAACGCTCGATGGTTTCTCGCTTCGTTGACATATCATGCCCCTTTAATATTTGCTTGTCATACAACTGTAGTACGACAAGTGACAATTGTCGAACAGTTGTATGACAATAATGCCATCATTTATACACGATAAAATTACTGTCCAAATCCACATCTGGCATTGATCTTCTAATGGCTATCTCATAAATCACTATATATTTCTTTAAGTGCAAATCGTATTCGTTTCATATTTGGTTCTATGTAATCCAACGTTTGATTTTCATCTTCGTGGCGAAGAAGCATTTGAATCAGCTTCAGATCAATACCCCTGTCGTTAAGCCTTGTAGCTAATGTGTAATTTCCCACTCTTAGGCCGCAAAATCGGTTGTTTTTCAACCAACTTAGCATCGTAATTCCTTGGGCTTCTTATAACGTTAATTTGGCGAATTGAATTTTCTACTAGAAATTTAAAATTTATCTTG
>NVUB02000012.1 GCA_002401775.2 Ectothiorhodospiraceae bacterium | reverse complement strand
CTTCTTGTCTAAATTCAGGTTTGAAATGTTTAGTCATGTACCTACCTTTATTAATGATGATGTATAATATCACCTTTAATTTGGTGGCCAAATTTAGTATGCCACTACATTGTGATGGAATTAAAAATTCTAACGTATTATTTTTTTTTATAACCTTGCTTAATTGAGAATTAAATTGAAGCCGTTTTGAGCGATAACCCACCGAAATTTTGATTATTTTTTCTTTATTATGATTTACAAATATTCCAAAATCTTCGCCATTCTCTATTGATATTGTCATTACATCATCAACCAAGTCGACAATATGACCTTTCAATATAATTTTTTTCATGCCCTCTTCTGGTTCCAAAAATATGCTTTTCTTTGAAAAAACAAGGTAATCAATGGGCCCTTTTAGAATAATTTTATCAGTTTCGGTATTCATTTTAACTTACCACGTAATATTCTAGCTCATAGAGGTGTTATAAGTTGGCATCGGTTGGTGGCGATAATTCATTTTCAACAATAAAATCATTGATAAGCTTTGCTAATTCATGAGGCTTTTCAAATTGAACGGCATGTGCAGATTCGATAGTGGTTATACGATTATTAGGCGAGTGACTAATAACATTTGAAAGGTAATTCCCAACCTTTTCATTATCAACAATTCGGTCTTTTGTTGCCAATATGGCAAAAATAGGCAGGGTTATATTGAGAATTGAGATCCAAGACATTTCCTGAACTTCATCCATGATAAAGACAGACTTCATTGTGATTTTTGTGGATTTCAAGGTGTCTTGCTCGATATAATCAAGCCATTTTTCTGAGAACGTGAAATCGGATGCCTCTAAAGGAATCGGAACAAAGGCGTTATCTCTATCAGGCGACAGGTCAAAATCTGTGACCAGGCTGTCGACCATTTTTTCAGCGGTGTCGATGACGGAACGAAACCGGTCATTCCAAAAAAGACCAGGGGTTATCAAGATTAATTTGTCGATGACACCGCTATCCTGTAATTTTTCTGCTGCCACCGAGGCAAATTGCGCGCCTTGACACCACCCAGCGAGATAGACCTTTTTATAGGATTTTTTTAACCCTTTTAGATGTTCAACGACATCTTGAATCGCCAATGTGAATGTTCCCAGGTCACCTTTGTGCGCGTTAAGACCACAACCTCGCCTGTCTACGGCAACTACTGTCATGTCTGATGTCAATCGAAATGCCTGCGCTAATGGGGTTTGCCACTCAGAGTGGCTCAAACCACCATGAAGTATCATCAATACTTCATCACCGTTTTCCGGGCCCCACCGGCGATAATGGATGTCATAGTTATCGGACATTGTAACGGTACCAATATTAACCGTAGTATCAGCCTCTAACCGTGTAGAACGACAATTCAACCCCCATCCATTGTTTTGCCATGCATCTGGCATCACCACTTGAAGTCCGTGAATGGTTTTTTCGACATATGGCTGGTCCAGGTCCATGATGCCATGACGTCCATATTTTAGACTGGGGGCTACGGGTTCATACCGTAATAAGTAATTACCAAATCCACCTTCTTGAGCAATCAAGTGGTCTCCCGCTGCTCCTGCAAGAATATGAGCTGCGCGTGTTAACACTGACGTTTCACCCACATTGGCGCTGATGATTATGGGCCAGCCTTTTTCTTTGATGGCATCAATCATCTTCAAGGCTCTTAAAACACCGCCTACTCTTGATACCTTAACATTGGCGATAAACTGTCCTGGCAATTGATCGAAGCGTGACAAATCGTCAAGAGTGCACAGGCTTTCATCCAGAATGACGGGCACACCCAATGCCAAGCTTATTTCTGACATTGTCTCCACATCACAGGGGTGTACGGGCTCTTCTATTGCAACAAAAGGATATTCCAGTGACTCAAGGTGATCAAAAGCGGCTTCTGGGTTATCTTTCCATAGATTATTGGCGTCTAATCTGACACGTATATCGGAAATACCATGTAATGTGCCCAGTTCATATATATTTTTGAGTTTTAGGTTATCTTGTTCGGCATTACCATTGAGTTTAATTTTAAAATTTGAAAATCCTCTCACCATATATTGATCAAGCAAGACTTTAAATTTCCACTCTTTGTCATCACCAAGCACTGCGGAATATACGTATCGGCGACGTGATTCTTCCCTACCGATATACTGTCCAACACTCTTATTATTCTCTCGGGCAAAAAGATCTAACAGAGCACATTCCACAGCGCACCAGGATGATGGGTTTTCATCAATGGATGCGGCATTGAGTACTGCCCAGTTTTTTAAATGCGACATTGTCTGGCATTCTTTTTCGATAATTGGCAGCTGCTGCTCAAGCCATGCCAGCGATGTTTTAACGCGTTCACCCGTCACATAGGGGCGTGGGCAGCCTTCGCCAAAACCTGCGACCTCTCCACGATTCGCTTCAACCCATAGACTCTCTCCAAATCTCCTGGTTGCCGATGCATGACGAACAGTGGTTTTTAGCGGCAAGAATAACCCTTGTGATTTTATGTGCAATTTACCGGTGATAAATCCCCCCACTATTCATTTCCTTTCTTTATCATTTGTTATTCAATCTTGATGATTTCTATCAAGATTTTTCAATGGGCTTTAATAAATAAATAAATTACTATTATGATTTTTAAAGCATTTGCAGATTACCAACAACGACATACTCTCATAATAATCTCGAGGATATCTATCAGGGAAAACCTATATATTATTAGAAAATGATCAGGGAATACCACCATCACACGACAAACCAACAAGGCTGTCAGATGTTTTCTAGGGGTAAACCAGTAATGAATTCCACCGAATAACATACCGTGGCATTTCAACATTGATCAACGATTTACCATAAACCCTGTTTTGAAAAGCAAGCACTGAAAATATTATGGTTATTATGCGTTTAATAATTTGCAAACTGTTAACGAGATCAGCAATAGAAAGTGTTTATGCATAACAATAATATATTAATGGGCAATTCATGAAAATTTGCCATTTTAAGTAGAATGTAAATTATCTCTACTGTTTATAGAGGGATGAGTGCTTAGGACTGAGGACTGAGGACTGAGGACTGAGCTGGCTGCGGCCAATATGAATCCGGCCGTAACGATGGGCGAACCTTCGGCGTGCTGGCCCGGTCTATCCTGGGAGGAGCCTGGGGTCTGCGACATCATCCCCATCTTGGTAGCCACCAGGGTCAGGTTGGCCACTGTGGCTGCCATAAGTAGCTGGAACAGCGTATTGGTGCGGCCGAAGTAGCGCGCCTGACGCACTCCAAGCTGGACCAGACGCGCCAATCGATGTTCTACCACCTGGCGCCGCTTGCGGTACTCGACGAAGGTTACGCTGTCTTG
>NVUB02000119.1 GCA_002401775.2 Ectothiorhodospiraceae bacterium | reverse complement strand
GCCAGAAACAACACCAGAAACAACACCAAAAGATACCGACCGACGACTGGCACAAAGCAAACAAGCGAGTGAACACTTCCTTAAAGTCGCCAACAATACCGACAGTAATGCCGCAAGCAATGTCGTAAACAACGCCGGAACCTCACCCCTGAGCCGGGATGAAAGGTATGAAACCAAGCACGACCGCCTCATGGTCGTCGTCTCAAATAGCCCAAGCGACAGCGAAAACAACCGCACACGCGACACCCACAACTACACCGTCTGGCAAAAAGGCCCAGCAACATCCAACACCTGGATGCAAACCGCCACCGACCCCAATGCCTATGACCGCCCCAGCACCCTCGCGTATTTGACGGAAGATGGTTTTAAAGTCTGGCAAAAACAACTCGCCAACAACGACACCACACTCACACCGCCAATGAACGGGCTAACCTTCAATGCCAGCAGCACACACCAAAGGAGCCACAACGTAGGGTGGGCACTGCCCACCGCCCGCTACCTCAAAGTCAGCCACGGAGGCACCGCCCCCACGGCAAGTACCATAGACAGCGAAACCTGGGTCTACACCTACGATGCCAACGGCAACGTCGACACCGTCACCGACATCACCGGCCTCAAAGACTATGGCTATGACGCCCTCGACAGACTCACCCGTGACGACCAGCCCACACAAGCCGCCGACACCCTGGACTATGACCGCAACGGCAACCGTACCCGCATCACCGACGGCGTAACCACCCTCAACAGTGGCTACCTGCTTAACAGTAACCTGCTGGATACCTTGGGTGCAGACACCATCGGCCACGACCTCGCCGGTAATCGAGTCAGCGACAACGCCGCCCTCAGTGGAGGTGCTCGTACCTTCGAATACAACAACGCCGGGCGTCTGTTTAAAGTGTACGAAGGCGCAACACTCATCGCCACCTACACCTACAACTACCAAGGCCAGCGTACCCGCAAGGTCACCGCAACAAACACCACCGTCTACCATTACGACCAAGCCGGCAGTCTCATCAGTGAAACCGACGAACTGGGCGCACCGATAAAAGATGTCGTCTACCGAGGCCCCGTCCCCATTGCGCAAATCGACACAAACCTCACCACCGAGAGCATCACCTATCTGCACAGCGACCACCTCGGCACCCCAAGACGTGGCACAGATCAAAATGGTGTAGTAGTCTGGTCATGGGACAGTGATGCGTTTGGAGCCACTGCTGCGAATGACGACCCGGATGGTGATGGTGTGGATACCGTGGTAAATTTACGGTTTGCGGGACAGTACTATGATGCGGAAACACAGCTACACTACAACTACTTCCGGTATTATGATCCGAGTACCGGTAGATATATTACTTCTGACCCCATCGGTCTTGATGGCGGGTTAAACACTTATGGTTATGTGGGTGGGAATCCATTAAGGTTTATTGATGCGTTAGGTTTGGCTCCTTGTTCTGTAGGACGCAACGATAATTGTGGATTTTTAACGAGGGTTGCCAGATATTTTGGCGGTTATGGCAGAGTAGTCCTATTAGTTTGTCGATTGATGAGCCGGGAGACTGATCATGGACAAGACAGTCATGGTTCGCCTCGGCCGCCTAGGCGGCCAGCGCCTGAAAGGAATGAGCCTAGACCAAGAGATCCTAATAGGAGCGAGTGACTGTAATGGAAGGACTGGATTCTGTTTATGAAGAAGCTCATAAACTATATGAGGATGGAAAGCGTAAAGAGGCATTCGATAGATATTTAGCTTTGGCGGAAGAAGGTTTTGTTGATTGCCAGACCTTTGTTGGGTGGATGCTATTTTCAGGTGAAGGTGTTAAGAGTGATCTTATCGAAGCTCGATCTTGGCTGGAGAGGTCATCCGAGAAAGGAGATGTTGAGGCTTTATATTATTTAGGAAAAATAAATATAATCGAAGAAAAGTTTGAGTCTGCATTGGCTTGCTTTAAAGAGTCTATGGCTCATAGTTATCTGCCAGCTGTTTATGCTCTTGGAATGATGTATAAGCTAGGACAAGGGGTTGAACGTAGTCCAGAGAAGGCTTATGAATGTTTTGATAAAGCAGGAAATAAAGGACATATTTTTTCTCAAAAAGAAAAGGCGCTTCTATTAATTGGTGGATATTATGGAATTTTTTCTAGGTTAAAAGGTGCATGGCTGTTTATTAGAGTTTTATTAACGGCTTTCAAGTTAGGTGGAGGTGACCCCCATAAGGAAAGTATTCGTTTCTAACTCGCCAATTAACCCAATCCAGACAGGAATGCGTGGGCACGTTATTTGTGCCCACGCATTCCTGTCAGATGTGAATACCTTTTACTGTAATCCTATACGCCAATTACTCCTAACCCGAAGTTGTACTTCGGGGCGCATGAAAAGGGAAGACGCATTACCCTGTTACGGTTCCGCCGTCAGCACCAAACACCCCTCCATCACCCGCACCTTCACCGGGGTGTTGATCTCAAACCCCGCCTGTTGCAGCCAATGGCCCTTCAACTGAATCCACGGTATCGGCCGACCGGCCCCAGTCAGATCATCCTTCAAACGGTACAGGTAATAGGCCTGGGTGACTTTAATACACCGCTGCGGGCGGATTTTTCTTTCATTGTTTTGGGTTTTGCATTGCGCTTTACTTTGAATCAAACGCACCCCTGACTTACACTTCGTTTTAGCCATTGCTGATACTCCTGTATCGGTGGTGGTTAGCTGGCTTTGGGTGTTGTCGCACCCTTGGTCAGCGCTTTATATTTCTCGTTTTAATCGCTTTTATGTTTATCTTTCCTACGCCGTTTGCTGTTGTTTAATCAAGGCTTCCAGCATTTCGGTAATAAATTTCTGTTTGGCTCTGGGCATTAAACCGATCTGTTCAATTTGCCGTTGCAGGATGGAGGCGGGTCCGCGTTTCTTTTTGGTGGCCGGAGCTTCATTGATTAAATCCTCAACGGTTACCGCCAGGGTATTCGCCAGTAGTGGCAATAACGCCACGGCGATTCTCAAGTGGCCACCCTCATAGTGCGCCATGGTCTGCTGGGCGATCCCCAGAATTTCGGCTAACTTCACCTGGGTTAATCCTTGTGCCTTGCGATGCTGGGCAATTCGTTTTCCTAACTGGGTGTAAAAAGCTTTGTCTTCGGGCGCCATTTTAAAAGTCCATTGTTGAATTGACGCCATCATCATACTCCCGAGTTTTTGAACAAGGCTTGACAGTACTCCAATATAGAGTACCCTGCAACAGAGTTTTATTTACTCTATCCCCCTTGACAGGGTTTTTGCAGGAGGCCCATCAATGGCCAGAATCTCTGAGGAAGTAATCGAAGGCCTTAAACAAACCACCGACCTGGTGGCGGTGATCAAAGAGCGGGGCGTCACGCTCAGAAAGCGGGGCAAGCAATACAAGGGCCATTGTCCTTTCCACCCGGATGAAAAAACACCGTCTTTCGCCGTGACGCCTGCGGAAAACCTGTGGCACTGTTTTGGCTGTGACACTGGTGGGGATGTGATCCGTTTTGTGGAATTGATGGACAAGGTGAGCTTTCCGGAGGCGGTAAAGTGTTTAAACGGTCACCAGGTGGTGTCTCAAAAGCCATCTTCTTCCTTAACGGCCAACCGCCCCAAAGCACCGGTGGTCAATGCGGCACAGCGCACCAAGTTACTGACCCGTGTCGTGGCGTTTTATCAAAAGTGTTTTGCTAATCGGCCCGAAGGCATGAAGTACCTGGTCAAGCAGCGGGGGTTTCACAACGTCACCCATTTTAAAAACTATCAGATCGGCTACGCCGATGGCTCCTTGCTGGAAGCCCTGCCGCAGGATGATGACAGTCTCAATCTGTTTAAAGCCCTGGGTGTGCTCACTGGCAAAGGCCGTGAGTTATTGCATGACTGTGTGGTGTTTCCCCTGTTTGATGACCAGGGCAACGTGGTGAATCTTTACGGTCGCCGTGTGATCGAGGGTGAGGTCAATCATTTGTATTTGCCCGGCCCCAAGGTGGGCCTGTGGAATTACCAAGCCGCCAAACGATCTGCCTCTTTGTTACTGACCGAATCGGTGATTGATGCTTTTACTTTGATTGACCACGGTTTGCATGATGTGATGCCTTGTTACGGTGTGCATGGTTTGACCGACGACCTGTTAGCTTATTTTGAAAAGTGCACGGTCAAAGACGTGACATTATGTTTTGACGGTGATGACGCTGGACAGCGGGGTGTTGAAAAAGTCGGTCAGCAGCTAAAGGAAAAAAGGATTGCCGTCCATGCCATCCAGCTGCCTGAGGGTGAAGACGTTAACTCCTTCCTTAACCGCCATCCTGTTGCAGCCTTCCAAGCCTTGCTGAATGAGGTTAATCCTGATCACTCGCATCAAACAGACACCGAAAAAAGTGAAGTCGCTAACGCGCCGCGTTATGAAAAAACTGATCACGGTTTTAAGCTATTTATCGGCCCGCGCTGCTTTGAGGTCAAAGCCATTGCCCGAACCGGTACGCAATTAAAGGCAACGATTAAAGCCAGTGTCGAGCACAAAAATGGTTTTGAACTGCACACCCTTGACCTGTACAGCGCCCGCTCAAGAGAGGCCTTTGCCCGGTCTTGTGTGACGCTGTTTGATGAAGACGAGCCGCGCATTAAAACCGACTTGATCACCGTACTGGAACAGGTGGAAAGCTGGCAACCGAACGATGCATCCACCTCCGACAAACCCGTCGAGCCTAGTGCAAAAGAAAAAGAAGAGGCTCTGGCCTTTCTAAAACAACCGGATTTACTCGATGCCATCCAGCATGACATGACGACATTAGGCGTGGCCGGTGAAGACTTGAATAAAGTGCTGTGTTACCTCGCCGCCACCTCCCGAAAACTCGATGACCCTTTGTCATTACTGATCCAGTCGCGCAGTGCTGCCGGTAAGTCCACCTTGCAGAATGCCGTACTGGCGTTAGTGCCGGACGAAGACAAAGTGGTCTATACGCGCATGACGGATCAGGCGCTGTTTTATCAGGATGAAATGGCGTTAGTGCATAAAGTCCTGGCCCTGGAAGAGGCCGAAGGCCTGGGCGGTGCCGCGTACAGTTTACGGGCCTTGCAATCGTCCAAAAGTGTCAGTGTGGCCACCACCAGCAAAGACCCGGTGAGCGGGCGGATGAAGACCGAGCACTACACCGTGCACGGCCCCATTGCGGTGATGCTCACCACCACGCAAGCTGATCTGGATGAAGAAACCTGCTCGCGTTTTTTGACCCTGACCATTGATGAAAGCGAGGCCATGACGCAACGCATCTTTGAAAGCCAGCGCCACGCTGACACCCTGGATGGTGTCCTGCATCAAATGGAGCGGCATGACATTGTCAATAAACACCATACTGCACAGCGTTTGCTTGAGTCTGTGGTGGTGATCAATCCCTACGCCAAACAGTTATCTTTTCCGTCCCGCTCCTTGCGGGCAAGGCGCGACAACAAAAAGTATCTGATGCTAATTAAGGTTATCGCTTTTTTGCATCAACACCAGCGCGAGATCAAAGAGGTGAAGCGGGGTGACCAGGCCTTACGTTACATCGAGGTCAGCAAAGACGACATCCGCAAAGCCAACGCCCTAGCACGGCATGTATTGGGTCATTCCCTCGATGAATTATCCGCGCCGGCCAGAAATCTGCTCACGCAAATTCATGCCATGGTGAAGACGCATTGTGAGCACGACGGTATTAATCCCGGCGCTTATATTTTTACCCGCAAGACCATCCGCGAGGCTACCGCGTGGTCAGACTTTCAGGTGCGCACCCACATCAAAGAACTGGAAAATCTGGAATACCTCAAATGTCGGGCCGGAGCCTGGGGCAAGGAATACGTCTATGAGCTGGTTTTTGACGGCGAAGGTGAAGACGGTGATCGCTTTGGCCTGGGCCTTGTCGATCCCGATTCGCTGATCGACTCCAAGGACGGCCATCCGTGACTGCACAAAAAAACATCAACTCCGAGGGTGGCTTCGTGCACTCCGTGCTAACTCGGTGCGCGGCGTTAAATGCTGTTTTTTTCCTTAATCGCCGGGGTTTTTCTGCACGATGGGTCACTTCGAGGCTTCGTGCCGGGGGCAGTACCCAAGGGGGGAGAGGGGTATGACTTTTCTGGATGGCATCACCTCGTTACTCAGTCACCTGCGCCTGAAAAAATACAGCCCGGCGACCCTCGATAATTATGGTGATCAGCTCAAGCGCTTTGGTGAATGGTTAGACAAACAATCGATCCATGACTTACGCCAACTCAGCAAGCAACACATCCGTGATTATCAGGCTTACGTCAAACAAGAACCTATTGGCCGGGAGACACAAGCGCTACGGATACGTGCCGTCAAACGCTTGTTTAATCATCTGGTCGATCAAGCGACGATCCTGCTTGACCCCACCGAAGGCATAAAAGAAATCAGTCGAAGAGAAAAACTGCCTCGACCGGTCTTAACGAAAAAAGAAATGGATAAACTGTTTGCTGCGCCTAACTTATCGTTACCCTTGGGCATTCGTGATCGTGCCTTAATAGAAGTACTTTATGCCACCGGCATCAGAGTCGGTGAACTGGAAAAAGTCACCATCCATCACGTCGATCTGCCCACCCAGACCCTGCAAATTCGACATGCCAAGGGTGGAAGGCCACGCACCGTGCCTTTGGGTAAAACCGCGACAAAGTGGCTGAAAGAATATCTCACCCAGGTACGACCCCGTCTGGCTAAACGCCGACCTTTTGAACGCGCCCTGTTTTTAGTGCGTGGTGGCAAGCCGCTGGCACAGACCATGATCCGCCACCTGCTGCAACAGTGCCGCAAGGACGCCAACATTAAAAAGAGCGTGACGCCGCATATCCTCAGACATACCTGCGCGACCCACCTGCTACAGCATGGTGCCGACATCCGCGCCATCCAGCAACTGTTAGGCCATGTCAGCTTAAAGAGCACCACGATCTACACCCGGGTGGTGCCATTGGAAGTGAAGGCCACCCACACCCAATATCACCCAAACGAACGCAAGGACGGCCCCCATGAAGATCAGTGAAGCGACCCGCCAATACCTCAATGCCATGAATGCCATGGGCCGCAGTCCGCACACCGTAAAAGGGGCAAAGAGTGCGCTTAAAGAACTGAATAATTTTTTGTATCACCTAGATGTCGAGACCATCGAGTATTTGAACCATGACACCCTGATGCACTACCGCGAAGAGCTTGCCTGGCGTTTGACGCCGAAGGGCACACCGTTAACGTCACGCAGTCAGTCTGAGTTACTCGGTCACCTCAGAGCCTTTTGCCGATGGCTGGTCGATAACGATTTATTGGTCGGCGATCCCTCAGTCAAAATACCTAACCCCAAAAAAACACACCCGTTACCCAAAGCGATTCTGGAGCCGAGAGAGATCCAAAAAATCCTCAAACAACCGGACATGAGCACCGCCACCGGTTACCGTGACAAAGTGATTTTAGACGTGCTGTACTCGACCGCGATCCGCAGAGCCGAAGTCGCTAACATCAAATTGCAAGACCTCGACACCGACAGCGGATACCTGGTAATCCGTGAAGGCAAGGGCGGTAAAGACAGAGTCGTGCCTTTGGGTGAAAGTATCTGCCAGCTGATTGACACCTATCTCATCGGTATCCGCCCCGACTGGATCAACAGTCACAACGTCCCGTATCTTTTCCTTAACCGCTTCGGGCAAGGCGTGAGCCCCATGGCGATCTGGTTTGTCGTCAACAAATACGCCAAAGCCGCCAAACTGAAAAAGCCGGTGAGCCCCCACACCTTTCGACATAGCTGCGCCACGCACATGCTGCATAACGGCGCACCCATCAGACACATCCAGGAAATGCTGGGCATGTCTCACTGGAGACCACACAGATGTACACGCGCATTACGATTAATGAATTGAAGAAGATACATCGACAGTATCACCCGAGAGAACAGGACGATAAAAAGCAGTGATGGGACGAGATCAGGCCGACATGACTCAGACAGATAATAAGGCCGCTGCTGGTCACAAAAAGGCCCGTCACTTTGTTTGCAAAAACAAAAAATGCAAACAAACCGCCAAACCTTATTGCGCCCAGCGGCTACGACAAGAATCTGTTTCCAACACCCCCAACCCCGCAAGCTTGCGGGGCGCTAGCGCGTCACTCCGTGATGAGTCAGGTGGTAGTCGGGGAGTGCAGTGGCTTCGATCACAGGCCAATAATGGTGCGGCAAGCCGCGCGGGGGTTACTGGCCTGGCTGCACTCGCTGCGCTCCCTTCAAGCCAGGCCATTAACCCCCGCTTGGCTTGCGGCGCAGCTTCCCCCTCTCCTCCCCCGCCCACCAATACGCCTGCCCAGGTTAGTCAGGCCGTGCCTAACATCACCCTTTGGGCCTTAACCAACCCGGTGCCAGGCCTTGGGGGCGCATTGGCGGTTGCGCCGGTGTCGAGCGGTCGCAGGTCAAAGTCAAAGGCAAAGGCATGCCTGTGCGCTACGCGCACAGGCTTAACGGCAAGAGCAAAAGCCAAAAGCAGTCCGTGGTGTAGAGAGTAGTGAGCTTGCTTGTCCCGTCAGAGTAGCACCGTGCTCAGGCCGTCAAGGGTGAAATGCACGGCGCAAACAACGCGCCGCCCTTGACGGCCCTGCGCGCGATGCTGAGAGGGAAGGGCAATCAACCCCACAAAAGGAAAACACACCATGAACAATCTGCCCTGGGAAATCGAGAAAATCATCGAAGTGGCTTATCAGCTTAAAGTCACTGGCGGTACCGCAGCCAGTACATCGGAGCGCATTGCAGCGGCCTTTGTGCTGGATCGTCAGGAATATCTGCCAGAAGGTTACGACCTGGTAGAAGCCTGGGATCGCCTGGGCGGCCAATGGCAGCAACATGTCCGGCAGATCAAGCGGGACTATATGCACCTTATCGAGACGGAATAATCCGCCTCAAGCCTGTGCGCTATCGCGCACAGGCCTAGCCTTAAAGACGGCCGTTAAGGAAAAAGCCCCTCCCTCTCGTGCTCTCCCTCACCAAATCACTACAAAATCCAGGCTACACCGTGTAGGCTATGCAAAAGCCCAAGCGCCCAAATTGAAAACAGCGCTTTAAGAGGGGGATGCATACGAGTACTGGCGGGACAGTACTATGATGAGGAAACACAGCTACACTACAACTACTTTCGGTACTATGATCCAGCGACAGGAAGGTACATCACCAGTGATCCTATTGGGCTGGAGGGTGGGTTAAACACTTATCTTTATTCATTAGCAAACCCTGTAAAGTATACTGATCCACTAGGACTAAATGTTGGCGTTGGTGCAGGTGTTGTGGCTTTCTGTATACGATTCCCGGCTGTATGTGCCGCTGCTGCTGCGGCTAGTCGCCCTGGGTGGTGGCCACCAGACGTCCCACATTCATCTGATCCACCACAAGATACCCAGTCATATACTGAACAATGCTCTACGGGCAGTGAACCACCAAACGATCCTCGTGAACGTTGTGTTAATGGCGTTAATTTTATATACGGCGCCTGTATGCAGAGTTCCGCGAATCCAATTCAGTGTATTATCGGACGCGCTATTGGATTGTTGGCGTGTTCTGTACAAAATGGTGATGGTGATGGTGGTGGGCTCCTTTGAGAAAATAGTAAGAGATTGAGTTAATGCGTGAATATAAGGGAATAGTCAGTGATTTTGCTCAGCGAACACGTAAAAGAGTATTTATTGAAATATTGAGCATTGCACTATTGGGTATATTTTTTGGATCGAGCTGGTCTGGTGATATTCCTGGCTGGCTGGAGATTTCGGTAATTTCTATCTCAGTGATTTATGTCTTATTAGGTTTGGCTTTGTACCCTAGAGCAAAATCTGTGGCTGATAATTTCTCAGTTTATTTATCGAATGACTCCTTGGGGTTTTCTGACAAAGGGGAAATTAAACAGCTACCTTACTGTGACCTAGTGATATCTAAGGTTCTAAGAGAGCATGGTGATGTAGTAGAAATACGCTTACGAACGACTTTCCGCCAAACGATAAAATTACGAGGTTTGGAGGGTATGCAAGAGCTTTATAGTCAGCTCGCACAAAAAATCAAGGGAGCTAAGTAGAAATAAAAACCAGGGGTAGGTAGCGTGGGCACGTACTTTGTGCCCACGCGTTTCTGTCAGATGTGAATACCCTTTACAATAAAGCTTTACGCCTGATGTACCTAACTCGAAATTGTACTTCATGCGACCCGAAATACAACTTCGGGTCGCTCAAAAAAGGGTGGGAAGCCGGAAGGCGTTACCCTTTTACGGCTCCGTCGTAATCACCAAACACCCCTCCATCACCCGCACCTTCACCGGGGTATTAATCTCAAACCCCGCCTGTTGCAGCCAGTGGCCCTTTAGCTGAATCCACGGTATCGGCCGACCGGCCCCAGACTGATCATCCTTCAAATGGTACAGATAATAAGCCCGGTTCACTTTAATACGCCGTTGCGGGCAGATTTTACTTTGATTTTTACTTTGAGTCAGACGCGCCCCTGACTTACACTTCGTTTTAGCCATTGCTGATACTCCTGTATCGGTGGTGGTTAGCTGGCCTTGGGTGCTATAACACCCTTGGCCAGCGCTTTATTTTTCGTTTTATCTTTCGCTTTTTGCTTTGATGAGTTGTTTTTCCTCCCTGTTAACGTAGCCCAAGCTCGTTTCGCGGGGCTTTTGTTTTAGCGGTTTTCTGTCTGTCAGTCCTACGCCGTTTGCTGTTGTTTAATCAAGGCTTCCAGCATTTCGGTAATAAATTTCTGTTTGGCTCTGGGCATTAAACCGATCTGCTCAATCTGCCGTTGCAATATGGAAGCGGGTCCGCGTTTAACCGGCATCTTCTCTAAACCGACGAGCTCTTCCAGCGTGATGGCAAATAACTTCGCCAGTCTCGGCAGCATCGATGCCGGAATCTTGCGAGAACCTGCCTCATAAGCGGCAATCAGCTGTTGAGAAATTTCCAGTGTTTCGGCCAGCTGAGCCTGGGTAATGCCCAGCTCCTTGCGTAACGTGGCCATTCGTTTGCCGAGCTTCTTGAAAAAAATCGTGTCTTCTTGGGTCATCTGTCCATCCAATAAGCTGTAAGTAATCGTCGGCATAGGATAACCCTCGTTTTTTGGTCTGTATTTCTTTGCAGTTGACAATACCACAAACTGTAGTAATCTCAAGCGGTGTTATTTATTTGTGGTAGCTATTGACAACATTTTGGAGTGACAGCAGATATGGCCAGAATCTCTGAGAAAGTCATCGACACCCTCAAACAGACCATCGATCTGGTCGCCGTGATCAAAGACCGGGGCGTCACGCTCAGAGCCTGGGATCGGCTGGATAGCCAATGGCAGCACTACGTCAGGCTGATCAAACGGGATTACCGGCACCTCATCGAGGCGGAATAAACCGCCTCAAGCCTGTGCGCTGTCGCGCACAGGCTTAGCCTTAAAGGCAGCCGTTAAGGAAAAAGACCCCCCCCCTCTCTTTTTCGTGCTCTCCTTCCCCAAATCAAGAGAACACTTGATATTGTATGACTTAGTGATACACTTAAAAAATAAAGGAATGTACATGAGAATCTTCAAAACCCGGCCCTTTCATCGGTGGGCCATTGATATAAAGCTGGCGGATGAGGCCTTGAGCAGCGCCGTGGACGAAATGGAACGTGGACTGATTGATGTGAACTTGGGTGGTCACGTTTACAAAAAACGAGTGGCCCTCAAAGGCAGAGGGAAGAGCGGTGGTGTGCGCACCATCATTGCCTACCGGATCGAAGATAAAGCCTTTTTTGTGTACGGTTTTGCAAAGAACGCACGTGCCAATATCAGCAGCGATGAGTTAAAGGCATTTAAGAAATTGGCCAATGAACTACTCAGTCATCGTGATGCCGTGTTAGACAAAGCGATTAAAGAAGGTAAATTTTTTGAGGTGATAACCAATGAATAAATCAATCCTGGAAGTAGTACACGAAACGGCGACTGACTTTCATGAGATCGGAATCATGGATGATATGACCATGCGTGAGTTTGATGCCTTGTGTTTACCGCCCATTAAAGTATTTACGCCGGTGCAAATTAGAAAGCTACGGCAAAAGAGTAAAGCCAGCCAAGCGGTGTTTGCTTCATTTTTGAATACCAGTAAATCCACCGTCCAAAAATGGGAACAGGGGCTTAAAAAACCCAATGGCCCATCGTTAAAATTGCTGAACCTGGTGTCTCAAAAGGGATTGGAAGTGCTGGCATAAAACATCGGCGGAATAACCCGTCTCGGGCCTGTGCGCGGTAGCGCACAGGCCTAGCCTTAAAGAAAAAAGAAAGAAAGCAGTTAAGGGAAAAAGGCCCCTCCCTCTCGCGCTCTCTCACCCCAAATCGCTACGACAGCCAGGCTGTACCGTGCTAGGCTATGCAAAACATCGAAAAGGACGGTGCGTCTTCGTCAGCCCAAACGCCCAAATTGAAAACAGCGCTTTAAGAGGGGGATGCATACGAGTACTGGCGGGTCAGTACTATGATGAGGAAACACAGTTACATTACAACTACTTTCGGTATTACGATCCTACAACCGGTAGGTATATCACCAGTGATCCTATTGGACTTGATGGTGGATTAAACACTTATAGTTATGTGGAAGGTAACCCTCTAGTTAATATAGACCCCTATGGACTTTCTCCCGCAAGTACATTTTGTGCGGTATTTCCAAGAGCTTGCGGGAGAAATAGGTGTGTATTTGTTAGAGATGTCTACTATGGTGGTGCATGCAAGTCCTGTATCTACAATTGTCCCGGTTATGGTGCGCCAGTAGTTTTTCAGCAAGCAGTGGGTAAATCTTGCCCTAGTATTGGGCAAAATGGATTGGTGAATACGAGCGAAATTGACGATGAATGTAGGACTCCGGGGCAGTGTAGTTAAAAGTTGGAATAGGAATGGACAAGGGGAGTAAAAATTTACTTTTGGGTATTGATGCGTTTGATGACGCTAAATATGTTGTAGCTTTTAACCTTTTGCTGCCGCTTGCAGAAAAAGGAGAAGCAAAAGCTCAATGCTATATTGCTACTATGTATCAATGTGGGTTAGGAGTAAAAGTGAACGGTGTTCAAGCGGTGAAATGGTTTGAGGTAGTTGTAACTAAGAAAATTGTGGAAGAAAATCTATCTGCGGTAGCTTGCAATAATCTAAGTGCGATTTATATTACTGGTTTGCCGGGAATCGATGTCGATAAATCTCTAGCGAAATTTTATTCTGATGAGGCGAAGAAGCTTGGATTTCAAATGTAAAAAAACCGCAAAAAATCGGGGTCAGCCAAGTAGGGTGGGCACGTTATTTGTGCCCGCGCGTTTCTATCCGATGTGACTACCTTTTACCACAAAACAGACACCCAGGCTAAGAACCCCAAACCACAAAGGCCCGGCTGAAAATATCAGCCGGGCCTTTTCATTACTCATTCAGCCGTAATCACCAAACACCCCTCCATCACCCGCACCTTCACCGGGGTGTTGATCTCAAACCCCGCCTGTCGCAGCCAAAAGCCCTTTAACTGAATCCACGGTATCGGCCGACCGCCCCCAGACTGATCATCCTTCAAACGGTACAGATAATAAGCCCGGTTCACTTTAATACGCCGTTGCGGGCAGATTTTACTTTGAGTCAGACGTGCCCCTGACTTACACTTCGTTTTAGCCATTGCGGATACTCCTGTATCGGTGGTGGTTGGCCCGCATTCGCCAGGAGAGTTATCATGTAATTCTTCTTGATGTGAATATGCCGGCAATCGATGGGATCAGTCTCCTTCGCACCATCAAGGCTCTTCGCCCCGGTGCCCAGGTCGTCATGATGACGGCGTACAGCACGTTGGAAAAGGTGCGAGCTTCGATGGAGGCGGGAGCAGCTGATTATTTGATCAAGCCATTTGTTGATCTTCAGGAGACGCTGAATATTTTGAATTTGTCCTGCGAACGGGTGGAGCGGTGGGAAAAAGCGGGCAGCAGCAGCATCG
>NVUB02000118.1 GCA_002401775.2 Ectothiorhodospiraceae bacterium | reverse complement strand
TGGGTTACGGCGGAACCATAAATACTGTCCAGTAATACACCGACGAGACTGCCGAAGATCATGGCGACAATCATGTAGGGGATTTTGGGAGCAAAGCGTTTTATCAGAATGCCGGAGGCAAGTGTCGCGATGCCAGTAATGGCAACATAGGGGTTAATCTGCTCCAGCTGTTGGGCAAAGCTGACAAGAATTTCATAGAAATGCAGGCCACGTTCGATATCCAAACCAAAAAAATGTTTGATCTGATTACTGGCAATAAGGATGGCAGCACCCGCAGTAAAACCAATGATGACAGAGTGGGAAATAAAGTTAACCAGTGTGCCCAGTTTGGCGTAACCCATTACTAATTGGGTGACACCGACCATAAAGGTGAGCGTGATCGCCAGAGCGACATACTGGGCTGTTGTGGGTTCTGCCAAAGCGCTAAGAGAAGCAAATAAAACCAGGGATGCCGCAGTCGTTGGGCCAGAAACCAGATGCCAGGATGAGCCAAATAAAGCGGCAATAATGGCAGGAATCATCGCCGTGTATAGCCCGTATTCCGGGGGCATCCCGGCAATAACCGCGAAAGCGACACCCTGTGGCAGTACCACAATGGCACCGGTAAGCCCAGCCATAACATCCAGGCGTAAGGTTTTGCGGTTGACCATGGGCCACCAGTGAAGAAACGGAAAGAGCTTGGCGAGCCAAACGGGACATGCGTTAATCAAGGTGGACTCCTACGTTGCCACGGTTAAATTTGAAGACCTTTGTGAAGGTAATTGTGAAGGCAGTCCGGTTGCCGGTATTTCGAATAATAGCTGGGCTTTGAAAACTTGCACGTGAGGTATTGCGGGTTAATTTACTGAGTGGAGCAGGCTCCACTCAGTATTTATAGCGACAGTGCTTTATGTAGTTAACATTCGTTAAAACAGGCTGGCATTAATCCACATATGTACCCAAATACTGGCCGCGTAGCCCAGTCCAATAACAGGAGCCCATTTGAGATGTCCAAAAAAGGTGTAATGACCACGGGCCTGCCCCATCAAGGCAACACCGGCTGCGGAACCGATGGACAGCAAGCTGCCACCGACACCGGCGGTTAAAGTCACCAATAGCCATTGGCCCTGAGACATGTCCGGGTTCATGGTGAGCACGGCAAACATCACGGGAATGTTATCGACGATGGCTGATAAAACCCCGACGGCGATATTGGCATTGGTGGGTCCCCACTGGGTGTACATAACTTCCGAAACGAGCGACAGGTAACCGATAAAGCCCAGGCCGCCAACGCACAATACAACACCATAAAAGAACAACAAGGTGTCCCACTCGGCGCGGGCAATACGGTTAAAGACGTCGAAAGGCACGACTTCTCCCATTTTTGCGGTGGGGTGGGACTCGTCGCGGCCGCAGGTTTTTTTGAGAAAAAAGCCAAACAGCTGCAAGTAGGCGAGTCCGGTCATCATGCCAATGACGGGTGGTAAGTGCAGGAAGTTGTGGAAGCAGACGGCGGTGGTAATCGTCAGCAAAAATAACACGATAATGCGTTTTGCACCGCGCTTCATGGACACTACTTCGCCACTCGTCGTCGGGTGCTCGTTAGGAACAGCAAAGTGCATGATAGCGGCAGGTATCAGGAAGTTGACGACCGAAGGTACAAACAAGGCGAAGAAGGCCCAAAAATCAACAATGCCTTTTTGCCAGACCATCAGCGTGGTGATGTCGCCAAAGGGGCTAAAAGCACCGCCAGCGTTAGCGGCGACTACGATATTGATACAGGCTATGGAGATAAACTTGGTATTGCTACCACCTACCGCCAGAACTACAGCACACATCAACAAGGCAGTAGTGAGATTGTCCGCGATTGGGGAAATAAAGAAGGCGAGGATGCCTGTCAGCCAAAATAACTGACGGAAGCCAAAACCTTTGCGGATCAACCAGGAGCGCAGCGCATCAAATACCTGGCGCTCGTCCATGGCGTTGATATAGGTCATGGCCACCAGTAGGAACAACATTAATTCCGAGTATTCGAGGAAGTTGTGGCGCACCGCGACTTCGGCGGCATGGTCCAGGCCGTTGCTGGCATAGACGGCGGCGATCATCGCCCAGATGATGCCCGCGGCGAGAATTACGGGTTTGGATTTACGTAAATGGGTGAACTCCTCTGCCATCACAAACACATAGGCCAAAACAAAGACGGCAATGGCGGTATAGCCAACCCAGTGAGAGGTTAGGTCCAGAGTCTCGCCGGTAGCGGCTGATGCAGCAGCAATGCCTGGCAGCATAACGGCAAAAAGCACCATTAAATATTTGATCACGCGGTTATCCTTTTTGTTTTACGTAGGGTGGGCAATGCCCACCGTATTGCTACAGGCTGGGCTGTGTCTTGCTTTTCCTGTTCTGAGCAGTTTTAGGAATGGAAATTAGAAAATGAGATTCATCATCACCATCATCACTACAAGGAACAGAATGGTCATGATACCACCTGCCTTCAGAAAATCGGGTACTCGGTAACCGGCGGGCCCCATAATTAATGCATTTACCTGATGTGTGGGGATCAGGAAGGAGTTTGACGTGGCAATGGCGACGGTGAGGGCAAACACAGCGGGATCTGCACCGGCTCCAATGGCGATGTTAACCGCGAGAGGTACCAGCAACACCGTGGCACCCACGTTGGACATGACCAGTGTAAAGAACGTGGCCAGCAGCGCGACAGCAAACTGAATGACCCAAATAGGCATATCACCAACGACCAGCAAGGTTTGATCCGCAATCCACTTGGCAGTGCCGGTGGTTTCAACCGCAAGACCTAAAGGAATCAGGCTGGCGAGCAAAAATACCGTTTTCCACGAAACGGCTAAATAAGCCTCTTCGATTTTGAGTACACCAGAAAGGATCATGCCGACCGCGCCGGTGAGTAAGGCCACGGATAAGCGCAGGTCGGTGAATAACACGAGCCCCAGCGCAATAGCGAAGAAAAACAGTGCGGCGCCCACTTTATTAGGGCGGGTCTCTTCGTGGGGATATTCCGTGGTGACAACGACGAAGTCTTTGTTTTTCTCGAGACGCGCCAGCGCATCCCAGGTGGTGTGAACGACCAAAGTGTCGCCGGCATGTAATGGCAAATCACGAATCCCCTCACCTTCGCGTAGAGTTTCACCGTTGCGGTGCAAGGCGACCATGGCAATGCCGTAGGTTTTACGCATCCATACGTCACGTGCGCTTTTACCCACCAGACCGGAGCCGGGTGGGATGACCACTTCACCAATACCCGCTTTAGTGGCGGCCAACGATTCGGAGAACGTCAGTAGGTCATCACGCAGTTCCAGTCCAAACTTTTCAACGAAAGCGTTGAGGTTTTCTGGCGATGCCAAAATGCCCAGTACACTGTGGGCCTCAATGCCAACATTGCGCGCCAGACCGCCGGGGCCAATGCGCAAGTTGTTAGCGCCACGTTGCGAAGCAATAACACGGATTTTATAAGCATGCTCAATATCGTCGAGCATCACATTGACCAGTGAGCTTTCTGGAGGCACGAAGACTTCAAACAAGGCGTAATCCAGGCCATAGGTGCCTTGGAAATAGGCCATGGTGTTAGTGGCAGAAGACACATCTTCTTTTTTGGTGTTCGGTAGAACGAAACGACCCGCGATCATAAAATAGAGAATGCCGGTGGCGAGCAGTGCCAGGCCGATGGGAGTGACGGAGAACAGTGACCAGGTGTCCATTTGCTGGGTATCCGGCAAGGCGGTATTCGAGGTAATGATCAGGTCATTGAGTAAAATTAATGGGCTGGAACCCACCATGGTAACGGTGCCACCGAGAATGGCGCAAAAGCCCATGGGCATTAGCAGTCGTGACATGGGCAGCCCGGAACGAGCCGAAATACGTGATACCACGGGCAGAAATAATGCGGCGGCGCCCACGTTTTGCATAAATGAGGATATAAAACCGACGGTGCTGGAAATAATCGGGATGATGCGCTTCTCGCTGGTGCCGCCCACTTTGAGGATAAAAGCGGCGACCTTGCCCATGAGTCCGGTTTTATCTAACCCGGCGCCGATGATCATCACCGCGATAATGGACATAACGGCGTTACTGGAAAAGCCGTTAAACAGGTATTGCGTGTCGACCAGCCCCTTTTCCAGCCCCATCATCGGTGCAAGCAGTGTCGTGAGCCCAAGTATCACCATAATGCTGACGGCGGCAACATCGACGCCAACAATTTCAAAGGCAAATAGGAAAATAGTGAGCAACAAAAGCGCCGTTACCCAGGCGATTTCGATACTGGGCACCACGCTGGCGAGGTAGAGGCCAAGAACGATGAAGAAGCTTGCAGCGATGAGTCGTTTGATAAGAACGGGGCTGAGTATAGGTTTTTTGGTATCGCTCACAGGAAATACTCTCCAGAGATAGAAGGCTGTTTTGCGTAAACACCACTGAAACAAGCCAAGGGTCAGATCCTTGTATACGGCTATTTATTGTTGCAATGATCCACTACAGCGATCTTATGCAATGAGCGGTCGCAACATATAGGTATAGGACATGACTGGAAAAATACCAAATTATAATACACTAATTTAGCTTTGCTCCCAATTGAAGGCACGTATGGGGGGATTAAATCAAAAGAGGGGACGAGGTTGTGGCATATGGAGGCGGAAAGGGAAGTGCGTAAGAAGGTGAACGTGGCTGGAGAGAAATGAAAGAGTGACTGATTACTTTCGTTCAAACAACAAATCCCATACGCCATGCCCCAGACGTTGGCCACGTTGTTCAAATTTGGTGAGGGGGCGCCAGTCTGGGCGTAGTGAATACTCACCTTTTCCAGCTTGGTTGTGATAGTCGGTCGCTGCTTCGAGTACATCCATCATCTGCTCGGCATAGTGCTGCCAGTCCGTCGCTAAATGGAACACGCCGCCTGGCTTCAGCTTCCGGGCAATCAGTGAGGCAAATTGGGGGCTGACAATACGTCGCTTGTGGTGGCGTTTTTTGTGCCAGGGGTCAGGGAAAAATAACTGAACCCGGTCAAGGCAGCCATCAGGCAGCCGGTGCTTGAGCACTTGCACGGCATCATCGCAAATCACCCGCACATTGCGTAGCTCACGCTCTTCCAAAAGACGCAGCAAGTTGCCCATACCAGGACGGTGTACTTCAATACCAAGATAATCATTGTTCGCTTGAGCGGCAGCCATTTCTGCCAGAGAAGCCCCATTGCCGAAGCCGATCTCGAGAATGGTCTGGCGAGCGCTATCGGCTTCACGACTAAACAGGTTGTCCAGAACTAATGCCGGTTCGTTGAGCGCAATGCGGTCAGCCTCAAGCGTGTCCGGGCCCGCGCTATCAATACCAAATTGAGACCACAGAGCATTCAAGGCACGTTGCTGGCCTTTGGTCAGGCGGCCTTCGCGGCGTACAAAACTGCGGATGGGACGGTGATTATTGGAGGATTGTTCTGTCATGGTGGATTTAACGCAGAGGTCGCAGAGGCGCAAAGGGCGCAGAGGAAAGATAAAATATAAACATGATTATATTAGCGCGTTGTTTGAGCGTGTAATGACCCGAGAGAAGACATTTCCGGACAAGCTCAATAGCTTGTTGGTTGTTGAAATTTGGATGGTAGATGATTTTGGTACAGGGTGTTGTTAACGCAGAGAATGTTCCGTGGCACGGGGTATAAAGCAAAGATTAAAGACTAAGCATTTAATCTTTGCGTCCTCTGCGCCTCTGCGACCTCTGCGTTTATTACACGGAATCAGAAAAATGTACCATCCACCGGCGATGAGGCTGAGGCATAACGCTTGCGTGGGATACGCCCGGCGAGGAAGGCTTCGCGGCCGGCTTCAATGGCTTTTTTCATGGCGGAGGCCATGAGCACGGGGTTTTTTGCCCCGGCAATGGCGGTATTCATGAGTACACCATCACAACCCAGTTCCATCGCAATGGCCGCGTCTGAGGCGGTACCCACACCGGCGTCGACCAGAATCGGGACGTTGGCATTTTCGATAATGGTGCGCAGGTTGTATTTGTTCTGGATGCCCAGACCAGAACCAATGGGGGCGGCAAGCGGCATTACCGCGCAGCAGCCAATGTCTTCGAGGCGCTTGGCGAGAATAGGGTCATCGCTGGAGTAAACCATCACGTCGAAACCATCCTTCACCAGAATTTCTGCAGCCTCCAGAGTGGCAGTAACATCGGGGTAGAGGGTTTTTTTATCGCCCAGGACTTCAAGCTTAACCAGTTTATGGCCATCCAGTAATTCGCGTGCCAAACGACAGGTGCGAACGGCATCTTCAATGGTGTAACATCCAGCGGTGTTAGGCAGTATGGTGTATTTGCTGGGTGGTATAACATCCAGCAAATTGGGCTCACCCAGAGTCTGGCCAACATTGGTGCGGCGAAGTGCAACTGTGATGATCTCGGCACCACTGGCTTCGGTGGCGCGCCGGGTCTCTTCGAGGTCCCGGTATTTCCCTGAGCCAACGAGTAGGCGTGAGTGAAATGTTTTGCCAGCAATAACGAAGCCGTCATCTTGAAGGTTTGTAGGTTCAGACATGGTATTTCCTGAAAAGCGTCGTTTGGTGCGGGGCGTCATTATACCCCGTGTGACTTGCTCGAGACTACCGTTATAACGGCATGCATACTCGCTGCTCGGTTATTGCGAATGGAGTGCCGGTATATTTCTATCCCTTAGCCGCCGCCAATGGCGTGTACGATTTCGACCTTGTCGTTATCGCAAAGCAAATGCTCCTGATATGTCGTGCGTGGGATAATTTCGCGATTGACTTCCATCGCCAGCCGCTTGTCGGCGAGACCTAGCTGGATCACTAAATCCCTGGCCGTACTGTTTTCAGGGAGTTCGTGAGCGGTGCCGTTGAGTAGAATATTCATGGTGCTGAAGCCTAACGGGCTAGAATTCACGGGTCAACCGAGCATGGTGGTTGGTTGCCGAAAATATCGAATTAGATGAAGGGTGTTTTTAAATAGCCAGAACTGAAATAGCTCAGAATTGAAAAGGCCTATGACTAAAAAAGGCGGTAATTAGGTGAACTCTCGCCGATGCCAGGCACGAACAGCCCCTTGTCAATCCACTCGTGCGCCTGTACCTGATTGCGGCCATGATGTTTGCCGTAATAAAGCGCTTTGTCGGCCTGGCCGATAATTTTAGCGGGTTTTGATTGAGAGCTGATTTGGGTGACGCCAATAGTCACGGTCACCTGATTCAGCAAAGAAAAGCGGTGTTGGGCGACCATCATGCGAAAGCGTTCCAGCACAGTGATAGCGGCTTCCAACGTGGTGTTGGTGAGCACGGCAGCGAATTCTTCCCCGCCGTAACGGAACAGCAGGTCGTTGTAACGAAAGGATTCACGCATTAAATCAGCAAACACCAACAAGACCTCATCACCGTATAAATGGCCTTTGGAGTCGTTGATTCGTTTGAAAAAATCGATATCAAACATGGCAAAACAGCCCAGAGGAGCGTCCTCATCGCTGTGTCTTTTAGTGTGCTCTTCGTTATTGAGGGATTTGCTCATCCAATTTTGCAAAGCGCTACGGTTGTATAACCCGGTAAGGCCATCGCGTTGCTGGTGGTTGAGTAAAGATTGCAAGTTGGCATAAATTTCAACCAGACCTTCGGCTAACTCACCTTGGAGGTCGTAATTACTCATGTGTTGGCGTGTCAGTAATCCAACCACCGAGCCCTGTTCAACAACAGGGTGAATCATCAGGTAACCCATATCCACGGGGACTGTGACGGTGCGTTGAGATTCGATGCAAGCCCGAAAGCCGGGGCGTGACTCAAGGGGGATAACATGGGAACCGACAGGGTCGTCAGGACTATTGCCAGCAATGACATTGGCGGAAAGGTGCCCTAATTCACCGCTTAAACAATAAACGCTAACGGCGTTCGCATTGGTGAGAGAAGTTGCTGCGGCAACAAGCGCTTCCGCGAGGGTTTCCTGGTCGCGTTGTGCCGTTAGCTCAACAATGGTGTTGAGCAAGTAATGTCCTACAGGAGAAGACAAAATATAGTCACTTGTTGCAGTCATCAAAGACTGTCGATACTAGCACAGAGTTTATGTCTAATGGCGAGATAAAGTGTGGCCTCTATCTGTATTTAGGACGCTGGATATTTTTTGGCGACCGGGAAGTATTGCTTTGGATTAGCCAGAAACTCCTGGTTTCCAAGGTATCAAACGACGTTCCAGTGCGTGTAAGGCATAGGAAAATATGAAACCCATGGCGCCGATCACAAATATCCCTGCGTACATAGATTTTATGGAAAAAGTTTCCCACGATTGCCAGATTAAATAACCAATGCCTTTATCGGCTCCGGAAAATTCTGACGCGACGACCATCACCAAACTGTAACCAATGGCCAATTTCAGGCCGGTAAATATTGCCGGAAGTGCGCCGGGTAAAATAACTTTCAATATAAAGTTATGGCGTTTAATTTTATAAACGGCGCAGACATCGTGGTATATCCTTTCAATGCTATCGACACCATGGAGCGTATTGATGAGCACCAGAAAAAAGCTGCCGATGGCGACGATGACGATTTTAGAAAGGTCGCCAATGCCAAAAACAAGCATGATTAACGGCAGGATGGCAATTTTAGGGATAGGGTAAGTGAGGGCGATAATGGGATAAATGGCTGCGCGTAGTGAGCGGGACATACCCATGCTTATGCCAAGAATAATGCCGAGTATGCAACCGGCCAGATAACCCCACAACAAACGATTCAGGCTGGCGAGAATGTCGTCAATGATGCCTTCTTCCGGGCTGACAAAAATCAGATGGTAAAAAATAGCGCTGGGTGCTGGGAAAAATCGCACATCCAGTATGCCCGTGCGTGCGCATATTTCCCAAATAAGTAGCGCAAAGATCGGCGAGATAAATGGAATGAGTTTATATTTCATGGCGTTAGCCTGATAAGCCGGTAGTATTTAGTGTTGGCATGAGGTCACTTATTTCATCACTTATCATGTTGCCGATGGTGTTGATTAAGTCATGATACTGGCTGGTTTTCCGCATATGGCTGACATGCCGGGGACGGGGGAAATCGACATCGATAATCGTTTTAATGCGCCCGGGGTGGGCCGTCATTACAATAATACGGTCGGCAAGAATGATGGCCTCTTCGATATCATGGGTGACAAACACAACGGTCTTATGTGTCTCTTGCCAAATGTTAAGTAATAGTTCTTGCAGGCTCGTGCGGGTTTGAGAGTCCAGAAATACAAAGGGCTCATCCATCAGCAAAATGTCAGGATTGTTGGCGAAACTGCGGGCAATACTGACACGCTGTTTCATGCCGCCGGAGATTTGATGGGGGAAATAGGCCGCAAATTTGTTTAACCCTACTTTTGATACATAGTGATCAACGATTGAATCTATGTCGTGTGTATCAATGTGAGGGTTATTTTCTAACAGAAACCGGATGTTTTGGGTGACCGTCATCCAGGGGAAGATACCGCGTTCCTGAAAGACCATGCCAATGTTGGATTCAGAGCCGGAGTCAGAGGGTGCAATCTGGACTTCACCTGAACTGGCTTTTTCTAAAGAGGCAATGCTTCGCAATAACGTGGATTTGCCGCAACCACTGGGGCCTAGAATACAGATAAATTCACCGCGACTGACCTGGAAACTGAGGTCTTCATAGGCAGTGATTAGTTCGCCGGTTCGCCCGTCGTTGCCAAAAACCTTAGTGAGCTTGTTAATGCTGATTTGCGCTGAGGTATGGTTTTTCATAGGCACTTAGTGGCAATGGCATTCAACGGCGCTGCCATTGGTATGGGAAGTAATAACATGAAAAAACGGCATAAGTGGCAAAAAGAACAACCCCAGAAAATTAATAGGCTTACTTTATACTCTATTGGGGGTGGTGTACCAGAGATCCCTTGCCAGAGACTCTGCTTCGCTTCAGAATAGGTCTAGTGCGGGTGTCGTATAATGGTATTATCCCAGCTTCCCAAGCTGATGACGTGGGTTCGATTCCCATCACCCGCTCCACTTTCCTGCACCAACATTCCTTCTGTACGCTCGATCTGACTCCGTGCTCTGCTGGGTTGACGGACATACAACGTCCGCCCCGTTTCACTGCGTGAGAACGGTCGATCCCATCACCCGCTCCACTTCCCTTAGCGCGGGAATGGTCGATTCCCATCACCCGTTTCATTGCTCGTTTCAAACCCCTACACCAATCAATGTAGATTATTTTGTAGCGTGGGCACGGTTTTTGTGCCCACGCGGGCACTTTAAGTGCTAATGCATAACATCGTCATTGCCATTCCTCTGGCAAATAACCGGATTCATTTTAAATTTTAGTGGCTGATTTCCGATACTCGCTTAACGCGCCCCTTGTAAGGGTTAAGCTTTACGACCTCTGCAATGTCATCGTTACGCATAATGAGGTAAACGATAGGTTCTCTGTCTGCGTGTAAGGTGACGTCCATACGCATGCTAAGTATTCGAAGTTGGTTATTGGCGGACATTGTTTTGATTTTTGGAATATTATCCAATAGGCCGGATTGATAATAAAGGCGACCACCGGGTTTTAGATATTTCCCCACCTCGGCAAAAAAACGTTCGTGCAGCTTCCACAGCCCTTGCGTTTCTTCGTTAGTGGGGTAGTCAATGTTGAACAAAATGACATCAAATGACTCGTCATGTTTTATGGCGCTAAATAAATCACCCTGCCGTACGTTGATGACACTGCTGAGTCCGTGACGGTCCACATTGAGTTGGGTCATTTTTACC
Organism: Ectothiorhodospiraceae bacterium; assembly: GCA_002401775.2. Classification (GTDB taxonomy): domain Bacteria; phylum Pseudomonadota; class Gammaproteobacteria; order SZUA-152; family SZUA-152; genus SZUA-152. The sequence continues at coordinate 7,342 of NVUB02000118.1, read as the reverse complement.
GCAATGGGGTTGAGGTCAGTGGCGATGATGTGGCTGGTGTGGTCGGCCGCAAAAATGGCTTGCACACCAGAGCCTGTGCCCACGTCGAGTACGGTTTCTCCTTGTTTGATGTCCCAGTGGCTAAGGAGATAAATACTCTGCATAGAAGGCATTACCACGTCGTCAGTGGTCAGTATTTCGCGACCATCTACGGTCGTTAGATGGTAATTGGGGAAATCTTTGGCCGGAAAATAATGGACCAGCTCATGTTTGCCGGGATTGGGAATAGTGACGCGGGTTATCTGCCCTTGTCGAGAACTGCTACAGGCGGCTAAAAACAGTATAATGACGAGGGTAAAGATTTTTGTTGGTCGGTGGTGTTGCATGGGGTACTCAATATTTCAACAGGGATAATTCCATCTCATTTCATGTTGAGGAGTGCTTTAATCATCCTGATCAGTAACAACATGTGTGTAACTCCATACCCTACCGGTTATTGTGGGATAATTCATAACAAATTCATAACAAGCAGCAAAAAAAGGCACTTATTTTGTAATTTTTTTCAGGGTCAACAGTTTTAGCCGCTAATTACTTGCCAATGGGCAGCAGGAGAAGCATAAAAAATGTTTAAAGGATTGTTTGTTTTATTGGGTTTTCTCAGCATATTGGTAAGCCAGTTTGTATTGGCAGAAGACAAATACCTAGAAGTACCCGTAGGAATTTCGCCGGTAATGAGTTCCGCCGCCATGTTTATTGCAAAAGAACGAGGCTATTTCCAGGAAGAAGGTTTGAACGTGATCATTAACCCTTTCAAGGCGTCAGGCGCAAAAATGGTGCCGTTTTTGGCGACGGGCCAATTGTTTGTGGCAGGCGGCAATATCAATGCAGGCATGTATAACGCCATTGCGCAGGACATCCCCATAAAAATTGTATCTGACAAAGGCACAGTGAGCCCCGGCCATGGTTACTTAGCACTGATCGTGCGCAAAGACCATGTAGACAGTGGTCGTTATCGGAGTTTTAAAGATCTTAAAGGTATGACGCTGGCCGTCACGGCTAAGGGCGTTTCTCAGCAAATCGTCACCGAAAAGTACCTGAAATCCGTAGGGTTGAATTTAAGCGATATAAAAATGGTGACCCTGGCCTATTCGGACATGAATATTGCCCTGGCCAATAAATCCATCGATGCCACGGTGCAAATAGAGCCCTTTGTGGCGGCTGCGGTGCAAAACGAGTTTGCAGTACGAGTGGCGGGTGATGATGAAATTTATCCCAATCAACAAAGTGCGGCCATTTTTTACTCGCCCGTGTTTATGAATAAGTATCCCAAGCAGGCGCAGGGTTTTATGAATGCGTATGTGCGCGGATTACGTGATTACAACGACGCTTTTGAGAAAAACAAAGGTAAAGAAGACGTGATTCGTATATTAACCAAATACACACGCATTAAAGACAAAAAGATTTATCAAGCTGTAGCCCCTGTGGGTCTGAGCCCGAACGGGATGGTGAATGTGCAAAGCTTGAAGGACGATGCAAAATGGTATTTTGAGCAAGGTTACTTGAAGGCCCTGCCAGATATGGATGCCATTGTGGATCTTGATTATGCCCGACGTGCGACAAAGGCCTTGGGTGTTTATCGATAAGCGGGATTTATAGACGTTTTAGGGGGGTGTGGTTTTTTCGGATGCGGAGTTGTAAACGCAGAGGTCGCAAAGCCGCAAAGAAAGCACTGAGTGAAATTAACATTCCTTTGCGAGCTTTGCGTCTCTGCGAGAATATCAATGCCAGCGTCCTACTGAAAAACTGCAAATATGAGTCGTCGCTAAAATAATGATTCGTCATCCCGGCACGTCTTTAGCCGAGATCTAGCTGCTCTGAACTGACAAAAAACATTTTTTCTCGCGAAGGCGCAGAGTACGCAAAGAAAACATTGATTGATATTGGCAATCCTTTGCGAGCTCTGCGAGAGCATCAATACTATAAAAAGCTGTCGTAAAAGTGTAGTGATGTAGGTCATGTTGCGCAGCTACGTGACGCGATGGTTCGTCCGGGCGCATCGTTCTTGGATAAGGAATATTGTCACGTAGCTGCGCAACGTGATCTACGAAAACCCGTTTCAGCCCTGAATATCGGTGACACTACTGAATTATGACTCGTCGCTAAAACAATGATTCGTCATCCCGGCACGTCTTTAGCCGGGATCCAGCCGCGCTGAACTGATAAAAAACATTTTTTCTCGCCAAGGCGCAGAGGCGCAAAGAAAACACGGATTAAAATTTGTCTTCCTTTGCGCCTCTGCGAGAATATCAATGCCAGCGGGCTACCGAAAAATTGCAAATTTGAATAGTCGCTAAAACAATGACTCGTCATCCCGGCACGTCTTTAGCCGGGATCCAGACGCGCTGAACTGAAAAAAACATTTTTTCTCGCCAAGGCGCAGAGTACGCAAAGAAAACATAAAAACTTTACGTTCTTGGCATCTTTGCGCTACTGGTAGTGATTACCGCTAAGAACAGTGGTGGGGTTGTTATAACACTATCTGACTGCGAGCGACCCTAGGCCGAGTTCAGGCCTAAGCCATTTCCGCGACGCGTGTAACATCTGGGAAAGGCAGGTAATTGGGGTCGAAGAACTGGGTGGAAATTTCGTCGGCAAAGAATCGGCCGCGCGGTGTAAGCCATACGTGACTGTCGTTTTCTTCGATCAGCCCCAGGCTTTTGAAGACGTTAATTTCTGTGCTGAAACACTGTTCAACGGTTTCGCCGGTGCGTTCGGTAAATGTCTGTTTGCTAACGCGGGCATTTTTCAGTGGCAATATAAAGCAGCGGCGGCGTTCATCATCTGCGCTACGAATTTTGCCACGGTTCACGGATACCTTTCCTTCGCGTACCAATTTATAATAATTTTCCAAATTGGCATCGCCAACATTCATGGAAAACACGCCGCGCAGGTTAGACCACGACGATACGCCCACGCCTGCCACATCGGCAAGGTCGCACGCCCAATCCCGTAAATAGTGTGAAATATCATTGGCTTTACGGGCAAAAATGCGGGTTTGGTGTTCGCCGTAACCATGTTTTTCCGACATCATGATGCCGAGGTATTTCATTAATTGGATATCATCCGGTTCCGGGAATTTTTCCGGTGCCTTGGTGTGTACCTTGAGGATATTGCCGTCGCGGTCACCGTGTGGACGAATGCGCAAGCGGTAAAGTTGGTAGCCTTCGATGTCCAGATTGATTGCGGTGAGCATGTTTTGCACCCACTGCTCGACGGTTTGGCCTGGGTAGGCATAAATCAGATCGATAAATACGTTTTCGATGCCAGCACGGCGCATCTGCTCGATGGATTCCATCGTGTCGGTGTTGTTATGGGTGCGCCCCATCGCCGATAGCACATGGTCATCAAAAGACTGCACACCCAAACTAATGCGGTGTACACCGTAATCTTTCATGATAGCGAGCTTTTCCAGCCCTTCTTTGCCCAACAAGGTAGTGGGCTCGGCCTCTATGGAAAACTGGGTGCAGTCGCTGAGATCAAAATGTCGGGTGAAGTTTTTAAGGAAGCGCTCCATCTGCTTCGGATTCAAATAGGTGGGTGTGCCGCCGCCAATGAGAACCGAGCTGGTCGGGATCGAATCCATGCCCATTTTACTGCGATAGAGGGACATCTCCTGTTCGAGATGGTCAAGATAGACATCAACCTCTTCAGCTTTGGTTTTTGTTTTGGTAATCCAGTGGCAGAAGGTGCAGCGCGAAGGACAAAAAGGAATGTGGCCGTAGGCAATGGTTTTGTTTGCGGGGCGCTGCTCAAAATTTTCGAACAGGGCGGTATCGTCCATTTCGGAAAACATGGTCAACGGCGGATAGCCAATGACCGGGAAAAACTGTTTGCCACCACCGGGTAATACGCCCGACTGCTTGATTTCATCGACATCCAGCTGCGCCAATTCTTCACGCGCTAAACCAATCCAATCCTTTACTTCATCCACGTACTACTACTCCTGATTACGAATCAACGCATATTCATCATTGCCCATAAGTAAAACTTATCATGCTTTGATTCCAAAGTGATTTCTTATGGTATCGGCCGTTGAGGTGGGCTTCATAAACTATACACCGGAGTGTAACTGATAGTTATCAGGAAATTGTCACAGAAGGGCGTTGGAGAGCCCATAATTCAGATTTACAGTCTCAATATTGCCCATTTTGTTACACTTTTGGGGTACCAAGTTTGTCCAGCCGCAACCGGTGTCGCTCATCGAACAGTCGTTTAGAGGCCAGCCATAGTGCCGCCGTCACGCCAAAGCCGGTTCCGGCGCTAATCAAAAACATAATCAAAATCTGATATTTTACCGCCTCCATGGGGGGGGTGCCCGCAAGAATTTGCCCTGTCATCATGCCCGGCAGGCTTACCAGCCCGGCCACGGCCATGGAATTAATGATGGGCATCATACCGCTGCGCATGGCGTCGCGACGAATATCGGCGATAGCCTCCTGCCGGGTCGCCCCCAGCATCAGCCGTTGTTCTATCACTGCCCGTTGTTGCCATGCGGTGGCGGTGAGCCGGTCAAGTGCCAGAGCAATGCCGCTCATCGTGTTGCCTAACATCATGCCCAATAATGGCACGGCATATTGGGGTGTGTACCAGGGGTCGGTGCCGATGATGGTGGTTAATGTCAAAATGGTGATCGCAAAGGAAGAGACAAACATGGCGCCCGTGCCCATGCCAAATCCCCACCAGCCGGTAAATCGCCTTTGTTGCCGGGCCATCACCTCTCGCCCTGCGGCCAGTAACATGATCAGAGAAATACCCCCGACCCATACTAAATCGATGTGCTCGAAGAGCGTCTTCAACACCAGCCCGATGAGTAATAGCTGCACGACAGTACGTGCAGCGGCGATGAGCAATTGCGCGCCGAGGCCTAATTGCATTCGCCAGCTTAACGCGGCCAAAGCCAACACAAGTAAGGCGGCGAGACTGAGATCAAGAGCGCTGAGACTGATCATGCGATATTTTCACTTCCGGGGTGAGCACCATCAGCACCATCGTCGATATGATCAGAAAATCCGTGGGCGGTTAATTTCAGTTGCCGATTACCGACTCGTGCAGCCTGTTGTGCGTCGTGGCTGACCCATAACACTGCCGCCTGTGTTTCGTTCCGGTAGTCGGTGATGAGTTTTTCCACAATGCCAATAGTCTGCGGATCAAGGCTGGCGGTTGGTTCATCTAAAAGTAATACCCGGGGATGGTTCATGAGCGCACGTGCCAGGGCCAGGCGTTGCTTTTCACCACTCGAAAGGCGGCTGACCTGCCATTGCATGGTCTTGTGGGTAAATCCCAGTGGTTTCAGCCAGGGGCAGTCCGTATCAGGAAAATGGCCCCCCACGTCGTCCAGCCACCACTGGCTCTCAACGGGCAGCAAAGCCACCTGCTTTCGCCACTGTGGCGCGGTGAATGTTGAGCGGGGTAGATTGTCGAGAAATACATCGCCATCATGGGGGTCGAGATCGGCAATGGCCCTTAACAGCAGCGACTTACCGCTACCGGAAGGGCCGCTCAGGCTAACGCACTCACCTGCCGCGATATTCAACGAGTAAGGGCCGCGCCCATGTGGCCGCACATCATTTACGTGTAAATAGTTCATATTGGGTCTTTCTAATTTCATCTCTGGTATTTTATCCAAACAAAGGGCAACCACAAGGGGTTGCCCCTACAGGGATGTTTTGAAACATGTGAGCCCAGTACCTTAAAATGACAAACACGCGTCCCTTGTGGGTGCCCGAATGTTGCCGGAAAATGTTGCTGACGAGCACATATGTGCTGGCGGTGTCATGGTTCAACGCTTAAAATACCATGCCCAACATTGCGTAGTTAAAAAATCATGTTTCAGTTTACCACCCTGCCGCCCCTGTCTCTGTACGTTCACCTGCCGTGGTGTGTACGCAAGTGTCCATACTGCGATTTTAATTCACACGCATTAAAAGATGAATTGCCTGAAACCGCCTATATCGATGCGGTATTGCGGGATCTGGAGCAAGATTTGCCCCGAATCTGGGGGCGTCGTGTTGTCAGTGTCTTTATTGGAGGAGGGACTCCCAGCCTGTTTTCTCCCGAGGCAATGGACCAACTACTGTCCGGCTTGCGCGCACGCTTGAACCTTCAAGCCGATGCGGAAATCACTCTCGAAGCCAACCCCGGCACAGCAGAACAGGAAAAATTCCGTGAATATCGCGCCTTGGGCATCAATCGTCTGTCCATTGGTGTACAGAGTTTTCAGGAAGATGCACTGCAACGCTTGGGCCGTGTTCATGGCCGTCAGGAAGCCATTCGTGCCGCAGAAATGGCCCACGCTGCAGGCTTTGATAATTTCAACCTCGACCTGATGTTCGCCCTTCCACAGCAAACCCCGGCGCAAGCCGCCGAAGATGTCGCCACGGCCGTTGATCTTGAACCCACACATATTTCGTATTATCAGCTCACCCTTGAACCCAACACCCTGTTTCATGCGCATCCGCCTGTGTTGCCGGACAATGACCTGGCCTGGCAAATGCAGCTGGCAGGGCAGCAGAGGTTGAGCGAAGCCGGTTATGGACAGTACGAAGTCTCTGCTTACGCGATCGCCAACCGGCAATGCGCCCACAATCTCAACTATTGGCAGTTCGGTGATTATCTCGGTATCGGAGCAGGGGCGCACGGAAAAATTACCGATGCCTCCCAGCAGAACATTACCCGCCTCGCCAAAAGCCGGCATCCTCAGGCGTTTATGGAAACCGCAGGCACGGCAGAAAGTATTCAGAGTGAACGCGTACTAACGCGCAAAGACGTAGGCCTGGAGTTCATGATGAATGCTCTGCGTTTAAACGAAGGGTTTGATACCGCACTGTTTACGGTCAACACAGGGCAACAGATATCATTAATCGATGCGCCGCTGCGCAAGGCTCAGGAAAGCGGTTTAATTGAACGCAGTCCTCAGCAAATACGCCCTACGGAAAAAGGACGGCGGTTTTTGGATGATTTATTGACGTTGTTTGTTTGAGGTTGGTGCAATATAACAATCCCCCTAGATTTTTGCCGAGCCTGCATCTGTACGGTTCATGTTGGTAACTGTACGTTGTGCTATGATTCTGCCGCCAAATTTCCACAAGCCTAGGGGCCGTTCTCAATCACCGTTCGTGGCGTGATTCTGGTCCTTTTCCGCGCTGGCGGCGTCGCCTAAAGCGCCTACTTTTGGTGGTGCGATTCGTTGCAATAGAATGACTATTACGCCTCACCGCGCCTCGCCTAAAGCGCCTACATTTGGTGCCAGCACGAAAAATGCCTCAGAATCACGCTTACTCAGGTAATTGAGAACGGCCCCTAG
>NVUB02000117.1 GCA_002401775.2 Ectothiorhodospiraceae bacterium | reverse complement strand
GCGTAAATACATCCCTGTAAGCTCGACAGCGACATCCATGTCGCTGACGGCCTCAAATCATAAGCAACTGCACCACTTCTGAGGCATGTTCAAAGTACGCTATTTTATGCAACGTTAGGCTTAAGTCTGTAAATGTTCCAGTAATTTCTCACGAATAGTCGTCGGTATCGGTAATGACTTGCGAGATTTGTAATCAAAATGTATCAGTATGGTTAACCCTTTGATGGCAAGGGTACTGGTTTGCCAAATTTCCTGACGGACATGCAGGGAAGAATTACCCATTTTTGACAGGGTAGTTCTTATCTCGACATCTTTTCCATAAAATAGCTCTGCAATAAAATTAATCTCATACTTGGCAATGATGAGGGCCCAATTTTTCGGGTCCATATCGGGAGTGAAAAGCTGGAATATTGGGTCTCTTGCCGATTCAAGCCACCTTGGAATTGTCGTATTACTGATGTGTCCAAGCGCATCTGTGTCGCAAAATATGGGCGTTATGGTCTTTGAAAACATGTGTTCTTCCCTATCTTTGGGTTCAATGTGTACGAGATGGCATCAAGTAATCCAGCCATTCCTGGATGGGTAAATCCATGAAACTGTCATCGTCATAACTTAGGTTCACTATAAAATCGGCCTTTTCTGGTGCGAACATGTTTTGTATGGCATCAGTAAATTTGTCCTTCAATAAGGGGAGTGCCTCGTCTCTGCGCCTCGGATGCCCTAATGGATACATCACTTGATGTGACATAAGGTGATTATCGCTATAGGTAATTTCAAGACGATTTGGAATTGCCCGTTTATGCGGGTCATAATAGTCGAGGCTATATTGCGTATCTTCAGTGACATGGATTTTTTTTCTTAAACAATCGACTTCTGAAATGTTGGCATATGAATTTTGGTAATTATCGACACTCAAGTCTCCAGTCAACAATGCAACGGCTACGGCATATTGAAGGCAATGGTCTCTGTCGGCGGGATTGGAGAGTGGGCCTGTCTTATTGATTATGCGCATTGCAGCGGAATGAGAGTAAATATTGATTGTTACGATGTTTTCTATTTGACAGCCATATTCACTTTTGAATGAGCGGTGCAGTTCAACCGCAGACTCTACGGCAGTTTGCGCATGGAACTCTACGGGGTAACTGACCTTGTATAAGATGTTGTCAATAACGTAGTGATTAAATTCCTGAGATTTTATCAAGGGTTTATGGTTAAGGATTACACTATTAAAACCCCACTTGTTATCGGTCAAAACGGCGGGATATCCTGGTTCACCATTGATGGCTTGCATTGCCAGGTTAACGCCGCGACTACTGGCATCTGCGGCTGCCCACGACTTCCGTTGACCGGTATTGTCACCTTGGCGATAAAGCCGTAAGGGTACACCGTCCATTAAGGCATTGGATAAAGCGTTTAACAAGTGCGCTTTATTGCCACCGAGCAACTTCACGGCAATCGCGGTTGAAGCCAGACGTACAAGAATTACATGGTCAAGCCCTTGCTCATTAAATGAGTTATCAAGGGCCAGAATACCTTGAATTTCGTAGGCAATAATAAGAGCGTTCAGAACATCTACCATTCTCCATGTTTTACCTTGTGAATGTTGGGAGTGTTGGGAGTGTCGGGAATGGTAATCAGCACAGGCAAGTATGGCACCAATGTTATCCGATGGATGGCCCCATTCCCTCGCGAGCCAGGTGTCGTTATAGTCCAGCCATCTCATCAAGCAGGATATATTGTAAGTACTCTGGACAAGGCCTGAGTCAAGGTTTGCACCAAGGAGGCGCTTGTTTAATCTTATCGGGTTATTATGCTGGAAAGCTTGAAGATGTTTTACGCACCTGACGTCTTGTAGCCCTGACAGGGCACAGCTTATCGCGTCCATGAGAGCGATGCGGGCATTAGACATTGTTTGTGAGCTAAAGTGGTGGTCAGAAAAGCAATAATCGGCGATATCGACCAAGAGGCCATCGAATCGTGGCTTGCTTGGAGTGCTATCTTCGGCGAAAGGGGTATTTATACCTTTTCTCTTGTCTTTGCTCTTCTCTTTACTATTGGTACTGACCACATCCTTTGAAATAGTTGTAGACGATGTATAGTCCAATATTTTATAAAGCGCTTCTCGGGTTTGCATTGTGCCCGTTACTTCCCGCTGTGTCCCGGAATGTTTAATGGTCTGGTATACCAAAAGTGCCGCCTGATTCATCGCACGAAAGGCCGACAAGGGGTACAAGGCCATTGCAATATTCACCCTCGCGAGCTCCTTTTGGGTAAAGAGTGGGGTAACACCGAATTCGGTCATATTGGCAAGTACGGGAACGTTTAGGGCGGTTGTAAATGTATGATAGTCAGCCAAGCTTGAGAGAGCCTCCGCAAATATCATCTCCGCTCCCGCCTCTTGATATTCAATGGCTCGCTTAATGGCAGGTTCAAGGCCTTCGACAGAACAGGCATCTGTACGGGCCATGATGATGAGGTCATTTTTATCATTATGCTCGACCATAGCCCTAATCCGTTGTTGCATAACCTCACTGCTCACCAATTGTTTTCCATCAAGGTGTCCGCAACGTTTGTTGGTTACCTGGTCTTCAATATGAATCGCCGCTACACCGGCTTCAATCAATTGAGATACGAGTTCTGGTGATGAAATTTCATTAGAGAATCCGGTATCGATATCTACCAGTAAAGGAAGGTCGCATTTCGTGGTGATGCGCTTGGCTTCCTGTAAAATATCACCAAAATGGGTTAAGCCAATGTCAGGTATAGCAAAGCAGGCATTAGCGACACCAGCACCAGAAAGATACAGCGCTTTAAATCCCGCTTGCTCAGCCAGTAATGCGCTGTAAGCATTAATGACGCCGGCAATTTGCAAGGGGATTTCTGCGTGTAGTGCTTGTCGAAATTTCATTGCTGCATTTTTGTTAGGCATCTTTCCTGGCCTTTTAATGGTGTAAAATCAGCCTAAGATAAATCATGTAATACCCCAAATATTTTATTCATGTCACTGCACTATTTTGAAAGTTCGATGCAAAATATTACGTAGTGTGTTATTCGTCAGGAGGTGTATCAGGTTGACGTTCAGGTGCTGCTGCCATAAATGCATTATGTTCATTGCAGGTATGTTCAATTTCAGTGATAACAGGGTAAGGCGATAGATCACAATGAAAACGTCTGGCATTGTAAAGTTGAGGTATAAGACAAATATCCGCCATGCTCGGTTGATTTCCACAGCAATAAGGTGTGTCTGTTTTCCTTTTACGTAATTGAATCTCAAATGCTTTAAGACCTTCGTTGATCCACTTGCAGTACCACTGAGCCATAAATTCCTGAGAGCAGGATAATTTATCGGTAAGGTAGCTCATCACTCGTAAATTATTCAGCGGGTGAACGTCACAACTTATAATGTGCGACAATGCTCTGCATGATGCGCGATTAATTGCAGTGTCAGGTAACAGGGGCGAGGAAGTATATGCCTCATCGAGATATTCAATAATGGCAAGAGATTGAATAATGACATTTCCATTATCGACAAACGTTGGTACAAAGCCTTGCGGGTTAACGGAAAGGTATTCTGGCAACCAGTTTTCTCCACCATTTTTGGTGAGGTGAACAGCACGTGTTTCGTAGGTAAGCCCTTTCAAATGTAAAGCAATTCGGACACGGTATGCTGCTGAGCTGCGAAAATAGCTATAGAGAATTCGTGTATGTTTTTCATCCATGGTGTTCTACTGTTCTAATTTGACCCGTTGTTCTATAGAGCCAAATATATTGTGGCCTCGCGTGTCTCTCATCTCAATACGGACTATATCGTCGTGCTTTAAAAATGGCGTAGTGGCTTTTCCGCTTTTTACTATTTCTATCACTCGTTTTTCCACTAAACAGGAAACACCCTTCTTCTCATCGGCGTTAGATACCGTACCAGACCCAATAATGGTCCCTGCTGCGAGGCTGCGAGAGGTGGCGGCGTGCGCAATAAGTTCACTGAAATTGAATTGCATATCGTCACCCGCATTCGGTTCACCCATCAGGCGATCATTTAAATATGTGCAAAGGGGCAGATGAACTTTTGAGTTTTCCCAGCTACCGTCCAGTTCATCGGGCGTAACCGCAATGGGTGAAAAACTACTGCTTGGTTTTCCGTGTAAAAACCCAAACCCCTTAGCGAGTTCATTTGGGATTAAATTTCGAAGTGAAATATCATTAACTAGCATAATTAGCGTAATGTGCTCATGTGCAGAGTGGCTTTTTATGCCCAAAGGGACATCATCAGTGATAACGGCAATTTCTGCTTCGAAATCACAACCCCAATCTTCATCACACAAGGGGATTGCTTCAAGTGGTGATAAATATGTGTCAGAAGCACCCTGATACATGAGAGGGTCAGTCAAAAAAGATTCAGGCATTTCAGCCCCTCTTGCTTTCCTCACACGCCGTACGTGTGGTAAATATGCGCTACCGTCCAACCATTGTGGGCTGCGAGGCAGTGGTGAAGATAATTGATGGAAATCAAGCGGGAAGCTGTTACGTATTACATCCTGATCACTTTCTTCACACAAATGCTGATAGATATTGTTCAATAGACCGTATACTTCTCTCCAATTCTCTACTGCTAAGATTAAAGTATCGGTAAGAGTTGTAGACGTTGATGAGGGTGGGGATAAGGAGGGAGATAAGAGTGTTGATACCTTCACCGCACGGGTAAGATCTTTGTTAACCACGAGCAGAGCGCCATCACGCCCTCCCTGTTTTAAGCTTGCCAGTTTCATAGTGTTTTATTTGTCCTGTTTCCAGGCATTAACGTAACCATTTTTTTCTATGGAAACGGCAGTTTCTGATACCGTCAGCGGAGCCCGGCTGTCGATCATGACGGCGACTTCATCGGTTTCTTTTCGCTCGTAGTTTTGTCCGGCCGCGTAAGCTTTGGGGTGCGGGCCATGGGGAATGCCACTGGGATGGAGTGTGATCATTCCAGCTTCAATACTATCGCGAGAGAAAAAGTTACCCTGATGATAAAAAATCACTTCATCATAGTCGTCATTACTATGGTAAAACGGTACGCGAAGGACATTCGCTTCAGATTCCATTGGTCGTGGAACAAATGTTGAAACAATAAATTCATCAGTCAAAAAAAGTGTATGAGCAGAAGGAGGGACATGGTAGCGGTGACTCATTATTGGCCGAATGTCACGCCAATTTATCTTTACGGGCATAAGTGTGCCATGCCAGCCCACAGCATCCAGAGGATTGTAAGGAAACACCATATCAGTGGTGGTATTAAGACGTTTAATTACGACACACCATTCATTCTCCCCCTGTTGCTGTACAAACGCATCATCTATTTTAGGTACATCTAACACCGCAGAGTCAAAAATTGCATGATGTCCAATAAGCCCTTTATCCGGAAGTTGATAATGAAGCTGTATCGCTTCAATCATTAATATTTCTGTAGATTTCTGTGAAGATGGGGTTAAAACAATACGCCACATGGTCCCTTTAGGGATCATGATATAGTCACCCTCCTGGAAATGAAGATGCCCATAATCACAAAAAAAATCACCACTTCCTTTATGGACAAAGAGTAGGTCATCACCATCGGCATTGCGGACAAGGTGGTTCATTGACGCTAAGCAATGCCACATTCGTAGTGATAAATATTGATTAGTCAGTAATTGTGCTGCGTTCCAGGGCGAATTGCTGGAAATATCGATAGCGTGCGTGTCAAAAGCACGATGAATCAATGTACCCTCAATATGCGACCAGTTAGTCGGTGGATGATGGTGGTACATGTGGGTCGAAGGGCCTGTAAATCCTAATTTCCCCAATTCACGTTCATAGGTTCCTTTGGGTAAATTGGTGTGAGCTTGTCGAGAACTGATCCCTTCAGTGTGCGGCATGGTAATCCAGTTTGGCATCAAAGAACTCCTCTCTGCATTTGCTCACGTTCTATTGATTCAAATAGTGCCTGAAAATTACCTTCACCAAACCCTTCATTTCCTTTGCGTTGAATGATTTCGAAAAATATTGGACCAATGACATTTTCGGTGAATATTTGTAATAAGAGGTTTTCACTTTCATCGACACTACCATCAATGAGAATTCTATCTCGCTTCATTCTCAGAGTATCTTCTTTATGCCCCGGAAGACGTTGCTCAATCATTTCATAGTAACTGTCAGGAACTGAGAGGAATTGAATATTGTTTTCTCGTAGTTTCTCTACCGTTTTATATATGTCATCAGTTACCATAGCAATATGTTGTATCCCTTCACCGTTGTATGCCGTAAGGTATTCTTCGATTTGGGACTTGTCATCAGTGGACTCGTTGATGGGAATACGAATTTTCCCACATGGGCTCACCATGGCGCGGGATTTAAGCCCGGTTTTTAATCCTTTAATATCAAAATACCTTATCTCTCTGAAGTTGAAGAGTATTTTGTAAAAATATGCCCATTCATCCATGCGGCCACGGTGTACATTGTGAGTGATATGATCGATATTTTTTATACCTGATTCATCAGGGTTAATCAGTGGATTGTCGGATTGTGATACTCGGGGAAAGTCGATGTCATAAATATTATCTTCACCGTAACGGTCTATCATGTAGAGCAAACTCCCACCCACGCCTCGTATAGCGGGTATGTTGAGTTCCATGGGTCCCGTTGGGGTTTGGACTGGCATAGCGCCACATTTAATGGCGTGATCAAAGGCAACGTTTGCATTTTTGACTCTTATTCCAAAGGCACAGACCGATGGGCCATGAACACGTGCATAGGATTTTGCATAACTGTTGGGTTCGTGGTTGATGATAAAATTGGTATCACCTTGCTGAAATAGTTCAACATTTTTCGATCTGTGGTGCGCGCTTAGAGTAAAACCCATATTTGTAAATAACTCGGATAACAGATGAGTATTTTCCGCAGTATATTCAATAAATTCAAAACCATCAGTACCCATAGGATTGTCGTAGTGATTATTCATGAATTAACCCTTTATGGATTGTTTTCAGTATTTTTACGCGTAGAAATAGGCTTATTAATTGTTTGATATATAAAAATAGCTTTTAGCGCTAATCAACTTATACTTATTACAAGTTCGGTTTGCTAGTGAATCAGTAGTAAGTGTAGAAAATAAATTGTACTTGTGCATATTAAAATGGGTTAATTATGTTGATAGATTTGTGGATTTATTAATCATATATTGAGAAAAGATACAGCGGTATTCCGCTGCTACACTTTGAGGGGAGTAAATTAAGTCTGTTAAGTCATTAGTAAATTATTTTGTGGTATATGCGGCGCATTTTTGGTGTTTGTTGAGGTAAATGTAGTGTCTCTTCATAAAGAAAATAATTATCATGAACATGACGAAAATAGTCGTTCAGCGCTTAAAATATTTGCTCATGATCAACATCTTGAAGGAATGTCTTATCATACTCTTGAGTACATTGCTCATGAAAAAAAGGGGTATTCAATTTCAAAAGGAAAAAGATTTTTACAGTTTTACCACCGTATTAAAAATGATCTATTGCTACATCGGGTTATCACCAACAATGAATTTACGCGATGGTTCAGTGATGGCACATTTGATAGCCATCAATTAAAGTCTTTCGTTGTTCAATTTACCGTATTTTCAAACCTGTTTATCGTTGCGCAGCTTCATAAAACAATAAATGCAGACTGTATAGAATCAATGCGTTCTTCTAAAGAAATACTGGTTAATGAGTTGGGTGTCGTATTTAACATGGCGCGTGACAATCATAAAAATAATGATAAAAATCAGTTGTCTACACCGGAAGGAACGGTAGAAGGCGGAATATTTCATTTTCAGGCTGCACATTTTGAATGGATTTTGAACTTTGCAGAGAGTATAGGGCTTGGTTTTAGTGAAATTGGAAAACGCAGGCATGGTACCAAATCCACATTATTTTTTTGTGACGAACTCATAAGGCTCTATGCGAGTGAAGACTACGTGACCTCACAGGCAGCCAGTTTTGCAGTTGAAAACTGGGCGGCGGCCGGATTTTGGAAGCAATTAATCAAGGGTGTCACTATCTACCAAAAAAAGAAAAATATTGCATTACCTCTGTTTTTCTTTACCTATCATGATGCCCTTGAAGCGCAACACGCAAAACATACTCTGGATGAGTTGGAAGATATTTATTTTAACCGTGAAATTAACGAAAACAAGTTTATTCACTCTGGAAATGAAATGTTAGATGGTGTTGAAGTATTTTGGAATGGGTTAAATGACTCAAGAAAAACCTGTTGATATCAATGTGGAAATTTATTTCCTACACTTGTTATAAAATTACTCCTTTACAGAGCATTTAGACCATGCCTATTGATATTGTTGAATTTCGAAAACAGGTGCGTGATTTCTGTGACCAGGAAGTCTATCCCATTGCGGAAAATATAGACAAAGAGGATACCATTCCTTCCGGTTTATGGGAAAAAATAGGCAGTGTTGGTCTGTTGGGGATTACTATTCCGGAAAACTATGGAGGTCGAGGTCTGGATTATCTTCACCATGTTATTGCTATTGAAGAATTTAGTCGTGCATCTGGAACGGTAGGGTTTTCCTATGCCGATCACAGTAATATCTGTTTGCATAATATCTTTGTTCACGCGAATGAAGAACAGAGAAAGAAATACGTACCACAGCTTTGCAGTGGAGAATACCTGGGTGCTTTGTCCATGTCAGAGCCGTGTGCGGGATCCGACGTTGTGGGTTCGATGAGCTGCATGGCAGAAAAACACAATGGATACTGGCTGGCAAACGGTACAAAAAAATGGACAACGAATGGCAATAGCGCCGATGTCATCATTGTCTATATGCGTACCGCAGACAAAACGAAGGGATCGCACAGCATAAGTGCATTTTTACTGGATGACAGTGTGACAGGATGGGAGAGAAGCGAAAAACTAGATAAATTGGGTATGCGTGGTGCTGACAACTGCGAGCTTTATTTTAACGACTGCAAGATTCCACAAGAACACCTATTAGGGGTTGAGAATGAAGGCGTGAGAATCCTGATGTCAGGATTAGATAGTGAACGGCTATTATTGTCAGCGGGTCCTATTGGGCTGATGCAAGCTGCACTGGATCTCGTTTTACCCTATGTCCGAGAACGAGAGCAGTTCGGTAAACCCATAGGTCAATTTGAGTTAATGCAGGCAAAGATAGCTGAAATGTATACTTCATTACAAACCGCGAGAGCATTTACCTATCGTACGGCAGAGGCATTTGATAACGACAAACCATCACGTGCTGATGCAGCCGCATGTGCCTTATATGCCTCTAGAGCAGCTGTACAGGTTTCTCTCGAGGCTATTCAAGCCCTGGGAGGTATAGGCTACATGAATGATTCTCTTGCCAGCCGACTGCTTCGGGATTCCAAAATATACGAGATAGGCGGGGGCACTAATGAGATTAGGAAAATGCTTATTGGTAGGGAACTGTTTCAAAGGGACCCGGAATATTTTTAATTCGTTAACTGATTTACGTTAACTAACTTACGTTAACAAAGTGAGTATCAGCTAAAAATTTACGTGTATTACCCTAAGAAAGTCATCTTTAGATAAAATAGGCATGGTTCTTATGAGTGAAGTAGTCATCACATCTGCCCTACGTACGCCCATAGGTTCCTACCTTGGACAATTTTCTCACCTGAGTGCGCCTCAACTTGCCTCTTTTGTCATTCAAAAAATGGTCGCTGACAATAATATGATTACTGATCATATTAATGAATGTCTTATTGGCTGTGTTTTAACGGCCGATGTTGGTCAGGCGCCTTCTCGTCAGGCGTTATTAGAGGCTGGTCTCCCCAATACCATTCCCTGTACTACCGTCAACAAAGTGTGTGGTTCAGGAATGAAAACCCTGACCATGGCCTTCGATGCCATCCTTTCCGGCAGTGCAAGCATGGCACTCGCGGGCGGAATGGAATCGATGAGTAATGCGCCGTATTTAGTGCCTGGAAAAAATGCTCGCACTGGAATGCGTATGGGACATCAACCACTTATCGATCATCTGTTCCGGGATGGATTAGAGCACTATTCTGACGGAAAGCTTATGGGGTGTTTTGCGGAAAACACCGCAGGTGATCACAGCATTAGCCGGGAAACTCAAGACGCCTATGCACGAGATTCAGTATTACGTGCACGTGACGCAACTGACACTCATAAATTTGATCTCGAAATTGTACCCATAGAAGGCATTACCAGGGATGAACAGGTCTATAAGGCAAACATAGAAAAAATACCCACGCTTAAACCCGTTTTTAGTAAAACCGGTACCGTTACTGCGGCAAACTCATCATCTATTTCTGATGGCGCTGCGATGTGTTTACTGACTGAAAACTCCGTTGCAAGATCATTGGGACTGGAATCCTTAGGGAGAGTTGTGGGTTATTGTACCTTTGCAAAGGCACCGCAGGAATTTACAACGGCCGTGCCAGGCGCCATCACTCAACTTCTACAGAAAATTAACTGGAAAATTTCAGATGTTGATTTGTTTGAAATTAATGAAGCCTTTTCAGTGGTGGTTCTAACTGCGATGGAAACGCTCGGTATTGATCATGAACGGGTCAATATACGCGGAGGTGCTTGTGCCATGGGCCATCCTATTGGTGCCAGTGGTTGCCGTATTGTCGTCACGCTTGTCCATGCGATGCGTGATACAGGGTGCCATAAAGGCATAGCCAGCGTTTGCCTGGGCGGTGGTGAAGCCATGGCCATAGCGATTGAGATGTGACATGGCGACGCTTGAGACATCGGTTGATACTACGACTGAGGTTTATCAGGAAAATTATGCTCACTATCAAGAACTGGTCAATGAATTGTATGGAAAGATCGAAAACGTTAAACAAGGAGGAACGCTTAAGGCAAGAGAAAGACATCTTAAGCGTGGAAAATTACTTGCCAGAGATAGAATCTTTGCGTTAGTAGACCCAGGGACTTTTTTCATGGAATTATCACCGCTTGCCGGTGAGAAACTTTATGAATCTGCGTTACCGTCAGCGGGAATAATTACGGGTATTGGTAAAATTCAGGGCAGATTTGTAATGCTGATTGCCAATGATCCCACAGTGAAAGGTGGCACCTATTACCCCATTACCGTAAAAAAACATTTGCGGGCACAGGAAGTGGCGGCTGAAAATAAACTCCCCTGTATCTATCTGGTTGACTCCGGTGGGGCATACCTACCACTACAGGATGAAGTATTTCCCGATATCACGGGTTTTGGACGGATTTTTTATAATCAGTCGCGAATGTCTGCCGACGGTATCCCGCAAATTGCAGTGGTATTGGGTCAATGTATTGCGGGGGGTGCGTATGTAGCCGCCATGAGTGATGAGACAATTATTGTTAAAAACCAGGGGGCAATATACCTCGGCGGCCCAGAACTTGTGTACGCCGCCACCGGGGAGGTTATTGATGCAGAATCGCTAGGGGGTGCAGAAATGCATTGCCGTGTGTCAGGTGTGGCCGATCATTTGGCTGACAATGACGCTCATGCGTTAACAATATGCAGGGATCTGGTTTCACACCTTCCCCAGCCGACGTCATCCTCATTATCAGACATTCATACTCTCACTGCAGTGTCGTCAGTCCCCCGTAGCTTTGCTGACCCGCTATACGACTCTCGAGAGCTCTACGGGATTATACCGGAAGATGTTCGTCAACCCATGCCTAGTCATGAAATTATTGCCCGCATTGTAGATGGCTCAGATTTTCATGAGTTTAAGGCGCTTTATGGTGAGACGTTAATCTGTGGTTTTGCCACGATTCATGGATTTGAAGTGGGCATAGTCGCGAACAATGGCATCCTGTTCTCTGAATCTGCATTGAAAGGAACACATTTTATCGAACTCTGTAATCAACGAGGCACCCCTCTGGTTTTTTTACAAAATATTGCCGGTTTTATGGTCGGAAAACACTATGAACAACACGGTATAGCGAAAGACGGAGCAAAAATGGTGACGGCCGTAGCAACTTCACGAGTTGCCAAGTTTACCGTCATTATCGGCGGTTCATTCGGGGCTGGTAATTATGCCATGTGTGGGCGTGCCTATGGCGCAAGACAACTGTGGATATGGCCAAATGCACGTATTTCTGTGATGGGAGGTGATGTCGCGGCTTCCTTAATGAGCCAGATACAACATAAAAAAGATGATCAAACATTTATACAAAATATCAAGAACCAATTTGCAGAACAGGGAAGCCCATATTACGCAAGTGCCAGACTGTGGGATGACGGCATAATAGAGCCTCTACAGACTCGTCGGTATTTAGCGCAAGGTCTCGCCATGTCTAAATCGAATCCTATTGAATTTGGCCATAGATATCCCATCTATCGAATGTAAAGGAAGGCTGATGTCAGATTCAATAATACTGAGACCGCTTCATGAGGAAGTCTATGAGTTGACTCTTAACAGACCCCAGAAAGCCAATGTCCTAAATGGTGAAATGATTCAAGCATTTTCTCAGTGCCTAAAACAGTTAGTTGAGACTAAAAATGTGCGCGTACTGATTATTAGAGGGGCCGGTGAGTGGTTCTGTGCTGGTGCGGATGTAAAGTGGATATTAGCATCGGGAAAAAACACTGAAGCGGATAATGATAGCGACGCATTACAACTCGCCAATTTGTTAAATCAACTAAAAAAAATGCCAATGTACACCATAGCCAGAGTATCGGGTGGAGCAATGGGAGGCGGCATTGGCCTGCTAAGTTGTTGTGACATGGTCATCGCGGTTGAGGATGCAGAATTCTGTTTTGGCGAATTAAAATTAGGCTTAATACCGGCCACCATAATGCCTTATATCATATCAGCTATGGGGATACGTCATACTCAACGATATGTGCTTTCCGCAGAAAAATTTACTAGTCAAACCGCCAAAGAAGCCGGCTTGATTCATGTAATCGTGAAAAATTCTGAAATGAATACCGTGGTGGAACGTTATATACGCATGGGATTGTCTACTGCTCCTGGTGCGTTTTTGCTGTGTAAGTCTATTCTCGTTAAGAAAAATTCTTTGGATAAATCAACTATTGATGAAACTGCGAAATTATTAGCAGAATGTCGTCGAACAGATGAAGCAAAGGAAGGCATCATTTCCTTTTTAGAAAAACGTCTAGCAAGTTGGGTAACAACATTCGATATTACCTGTAAAGCGGATTTAATCGACGATAAATATAAAGGTAAAGGTAAAGGTAAAGGTAAAGGATGGGAGAAGGGTAATGACCAGCGATAAGTACCCCGCGTTTGTTGATATTATTGAGGTTGGGCCTCGAGATGGTTTGCAAAGTGAAACCAAAATATTAACTACGACCCAAAAAATTATATTAATTCATGATCTATCTGACTGTGGGTACCGCGAAATTGAAGTCAGCAGTTTTGTGAAGCCATCGCTAGTACCTCAACTCGCTGATGCAGAAGCCGTATTCAATGGATTGGATTTTTCCAAAAATAGTATCTACTCAGCATTAGTTGCCAATCAGCGCGGTTTTGAACGAGCACTAGATTGTGGTGTTCACCATATAGCGTTACTGACTACACCATCAGAATCATTTTGCCAACGAAATATTCATTGCAGTGTAGCTGAATCATTAGAGCGGATTAAGTCAATAAATGATCAAGCCATAATCAATGGGATGACGGTAAAAGTTTACATTTCATGCGTGTTTAATTGTCCGTATGAAAAAGTCATTTCAACTTCACAAGTCAGTATCCTTATTGAAAGTCTTATGGATATAGGCTGCCATGAACTATCACTGGCAGATACCACGGGTAGGGCGACTCCTGGCGAGGTGGTGAACCGAATCACAGAATATATACAGATATTTCCTCTTGATCATATATCGCTTCACTTCCACGACACCTACGGCCAGGCCTTGGCCAACGTATTGGCATGTTTACAAGTGGGCTTGCACCGTTTTGACACCTCAGTGGCAGGTATTGGGGGCTGTAATTTTTCACCGGGCGCCAGTGGGAATTTAGCTACTGAAGATTTGCTATTCATGTTACAGGGCATGGGTATTCATACGAATATTGATCTGGAAAAAGTATCTGTCGTGGGAGATTCTTTATCAAAACTATTAGGTCATGCCAATGGCAGTCGAGTTGGACATCAACTAACTGATAACAGGTACCTCCAATGAAATGGTCAAAAGTTAATGCTATTGTCACTGGCGGGGCCTCTGGTTTGGGGTTCGCAGTGGTGGAGAAAATACTGGCGGGAGGAGGTCAGGTAGCTATGGCTGATATAGAACTGGCAATCAAAAAACCGGTTTCAATGGTCAATAATAACCGATGTATATCAGTGGTAATGGACGTCACAAATGAGGATTCCGTAAAACAAGGGGTAACACGCACATGCAAACAGTTTGGAAGTATTAATCTTCTCGTGAATTGTGCGGGTATTTTGCATAGTGAAAAGATGGTTGGTTTTGATAGTGAGTTATCCAGTGATGATTTTTCACACGTCCTCAATGTAAACCTCACGGGTACTTTTCGAGTGTGTCGTGAAGTCGCTCGTGTCATGCAGGAAAATGAATCAGAAATAACAGTGAACGCCAATGACAATAATGAAGAAAAAGGGCTGATTATCAATACCGCCTCTATCGCCGTGTACGAAGGGCAAATTGGCCAGGTCGCTTATAGTGCCTCTAAGGGAGGAGTGGCAAGTATGACTCTGCCAATGGCAAGAGAACTGGCTCGACATCATATTCGGGTAATGACCATAGCCCCAGGGATGTTTGAAACAGCGATGTTAGAAAATATCCCAGACGAAGCTAGGAATAACTTGATTGAGCAATCATTATTCCCTCACCGTATGGGGCGTCCAGATGAGTTTGCTCAATTAGTGCAGCATATTGTCGAAAACCCAATGCTCAATGGTTCTGTCATTCGGTTGGATGGTGGACTTCGTATGCCAGCTAAATAGACAGAGCGCTCTGTGAGAAACTATCAGAACAATTTATAACGACAGCAACACCAGCAACACCAATAACAGTAGTAAGATCGACATATAGTAGATGGGACACAAGGATTATGACGCATATTCTTTGGCAGCCACATGATGGCGTTGACAGCAAAAAATCAACGACATTGGGTCGTTATGTGTCCTACGCCGTGCCTGAAAAACACTTTGAATCCTACCAGGAATTGCATCAGTGGTCAGTTGATAAGCGCGAAATATTTTGGTCGTCACTGTGGACATTTTTTGATGTGAAATCGTCACGTAAATGGCGAACGATACTGGAAGAACCTGATGGTATGTTTATGGCTCACTGGTTTGAGGGCAGTAAGCTTAATTTCGCTGAAAACCTTCTACGTTATCGCGATGATAGCATCGCCATCGAATTTTACAATGAAACAGGACAGTCTCAATCCATAAGTTATAATGCTTTGTATCAAAAAGTAGCTGTATTAAGCCATGCCTTTCGTCGCGCCGGGCTCGAAAAAGGAGACAGGGTTTCCGCCGTGTTACCTAATATCCCGGAGGCTGTTATCGCCATGCTGGCATGCACAAGTATTGGGGCCATATGGAGTTGTTGTTCCCCTGATTTTGGCGTAAACAGTTTATTCGATCGTTTTGCACAGATAAAACCTAAAATACTGCTCTATTGTGATAGCTATTATTACAAGGGGAAATCTTACCGGAGCCATGAAAAAATTACACAATTGCTTGAACAGCTGAATATAGAACAAGCCGTTGAGATTCCATATACATCGTTAACCAATGAGTCTTTAACTAATGCGTCATTAACAAATTCGACTGCAGGTGAAGGAGATCATGACAAAAATAACTCTTTCATCCGTATAAAATATAACGATTTCATTGAGCACAGCATTCAAATAAACGATATATCCTTCGAACAGCTACCATTCAACCATCCTGTCTACATACTTTATTCATCAGGGACTACAGGGCCACCAAAATGCATTGTCCATGGAGGAGGTGGCACACTGTTACAACATCTAAAAGAGCTGGGGTTACATGTCGATCTCTCACCAAGCGACAAGTTATTTTATTATACCTCCACTGGATGGATGATGTGGAACTGGCAGGTATGCGCCTTGGCCCTTGGCGCGACGGTCGTCCTTTATGATGGCAGTCCATTTTATCCTCATAGTGACAGCTTATTGAAATTAGTGAGTGACCATCAAATAACAATATTTGGATGCAGTGCGAAATATATAAGTGCATTGAAAAATGCAGGCGTCAGTATAGGTAATGAG
The DNA here is from genome assembly GCA_002401775.2 of Ectothiorhodospiraceae bacterium. Taxonomy (GTDB): domain Bacteria; phylum Pseudomonadota; class Gammaproteobacteria; order SZUA-152; family SZUA-152; genus SZUA-152. Next base: position 27,238 of record NVUB02000117.1, on the reverse strand, counting down.
AGAACCCTTAAACGATTACGAATGATACTGTCCACAGGTTCTCCATTACTCAACGATTCATTTGATTATGTCTATGAAAAAATAAAGAACGATATACAACTTTGTTCCATTTCTGGTGGTACCGATATAATTTCATGTTTTGCACTGGGAAATCCACAGTCGCCAGTCATTCGTGGTGAATTGCAAGGCCCAGGCCTTGCAATGGCAGTTGATATCTATAATCCTCAGGGAAAAAGTATTAGGGTAGAAAAAGGAGAATTAGTCTGCCGTAAATCATTTCCTTCTATGCCTGTGTATTTTTGGGATGACCCCGACAATACGAAATATCATAAGGCCTATTTTGAAGCATATCCCGGAGTATGGACTCATGGGGACTATGCAGAAATTACCGAGCATTATGGTTTGATCATATACGGGCGTTCCGATACCACACTTAATCCTGGGGGCATACGAATCGGCACCGCAGAAATATATCGTCAACTCGAAGCATTTACACAAATTGAAGACGCATTAGTCATCGCCCAACAATGGCAGGGAGACCAACGTATTATTCTTTTTGTTCAGCTCAGGAAGAGCCTTCAGCCAGTAAAGAGCCTTCAGCCAGTAAAGAGCCCTCAGCCAGTAAAGAACCCTCAGCTAGTAAAGAACTCTCAGTCAGTAAAAAGCCCACAGCTGGAAAGTAGCCATCGGGAAATGTCTATTACTGAAAATAATCAACTAGATGACACATTGATCGCTAAAATAAAACAACATATTCGCATTCACACATCACCTCATCACGTTCCTACCAAAGTGATACAAGTACACGATATCCCACGCACATACAACGGCAAGATAGCCGAGATAGCCGCCTGTCATATTATCCATGGTCGTCCAGTGAATAATCTATCTGCGCTGATAAATCCAGAGTCCTTGGATGAATATAAACATCTGGAGCAACTGAAATCATGAGTCATAAATCACTGAATGCAGGACTGGCTGGAATTAATGCGGGTGAAACCAGTATTAGCACAGTAGGAAAAGAAGGCGTTGGATTAAGGTATCGAGGTTATGCTATTGAGGACCTGGCACAACATGCGAGCTTTGAAGAAGTCTGCTTTTTGTTGTTGTATAAAACACTCCCTGATAAAGGAAAACTTTGTGAATTTCGAGAACGCTTGCGAGAAAAACGTTATTTACCGACTGATATAAAAACCATATTGCAACATCTACCCGCCAACTCACACCCCATGGATGTTCTACGTACAGGCGTATCTGTACTGGGTTGTCTTGAACCTGAGACTTATAACAATAATCAGAATGAAATCAGCGAACGCCTGCTCGCAATACTTCCTTCCATTTTATTCTATTGGTATCACTACCACCGCTCCGGAAAAGAAGTGATTACTGATGTGAAGGATAATAGCCTCGCGGGTTATTTTTTGCAGTTGTTACATAATGAACCAGCGGATATAAACCATAAAGCCATACTCAATAAATCCCTGATACTTTATGCAGAACATGAATTTAACGCCTCTACCTTCGCTGCTCGCGTCACTGCATCGACATTAAGTGATTTTAATTCAGCAGTCTGTGCCGCCATAGGAACATTACGGGGCCCATTACATGGAGGGGCCAATGAAGCAACGATGGAACTGTTGGAGAAATTTCAAACGCCGGACGAGGCAGAGAAGGGAATTAAAGACGCCTTAGAAAAGAAACAGGTCATAATGGGATTTGGCCACAGAGTATACAAAAAAAACGACCCTCGATCACCCATAATGAAACAGTGTGCTCAAACCTTGAGTATGACAACGGGAGACTCACATTACATGCCCGTTGCAGAAAATATAGAGAAAGTAATGTGGGATAAGAAAAAGCTTTTTCCTAACCTCGATTTCTATTCAGCCGTGGCATATCACTTAATGAACATTCAAGTAGCCCTATTCACCCCTGTATTCGTTTGTTCAAGACTCAGTGGGTGGGCCGCACACATTATAGAACAACGAAAAAATAATAAGTTAATACGCCCAAACGCATATTATATTGGGCCTGATCCCAAGAATTACATTCCCATTGAAGATAGATGATTCAGAGGGTTAATCGGGGACAGACCACGTTTTCAATGTTTTCTCAGTTTTAAACGTGGTCTGTCCCCGATTACTTTAAACGTGGTCTGTCCCCGATTACTCCTCCGATTACTCCCGATTACTACTATGTAGAGTGATTGTTTGGTGAGGACTCTCCAAATAATAAAAATCCTCCGCAGAGTATTTCATTATCTGCTTCGGCTTCAATACGTAATTTACTTGGCTCAGTAATTGGTAAGGGAGAAAAGGTCATCATTACGCTTAATTCAGTGCGAACAGAATCGTCTATGCCGCTTGGGATTTGTGGTGTTGTTTCGCCGGATATTATATTCATTTCAGCCATAATGTCACTATCCATTACCGCCCGTATAATCAGCTTAGAAAATGGCTTATCTATCGGGGTAATGACACGAACTTGAACACATAGCTTTGGAAGCAGAACAGGAAATTTTTCAACCAAGAGTTCATTGCCATAGCAACCCATTAGAGAATACTTGTTGCCAGCTTCTTGGCGTATATCATCACAAAATTGTGAGATAATTATTCTCGATAGGTTCACTTAGAGACCTCTATCGTCTTAAGTTGATTTCGAATTGCTTGAAATACATCACTATCATTCAAATCAAGTGCTTTTGCGATTCTGGCAATCATATCTGTTCCAGGGTCATTCTTTCCTTGTTCAATGCGCGCTAAATGCGGCTGACTAGTTCCGACTAATTTTGCCAATTGCACCTGTGAAAAGCCCGCCGCTAAGCGTAATACACTCAATGTTTTTGGTTCTTCCTCATAAAGTGCGCCCGATAACTCTTTTCGCGCCTCCGATAAATACTTCGCTTTTATTGGATCTGCCTCACTCTCCTGCAGAAGTGACTCAAGGCTTACGGTATTAGGGAGCGGAATAGGACGTTGGGCTGTAAACTCACCAAAAGTTACATTTCCTCTTGATGTAGAAGGACTAGAGATCTCGCCAATCGGCAAGGATTCTTTTGTTGATACTGCTTTCAAGATTGTCATAATCGTAAGTCTCCTTCTCTACTACTGCAAATACACAAAGTTGTCTTGTCTGCCAATGGTATCCATAAATAATTCTATATGTGGTTGCCGGGGTCTCTAATATACGAAACCGCCACAAATCGGCTATTCCACGAACTCTTTGCCAACTCTTTACATTAATCAGGTTTTTACCCACTGTGTTATCACCGTGGGTTGTAAGCTTGTCAATAACCTTGGGATCTGCTGCTAGTTGTTCCAAGACGACCTCAACTGATGCCGCAGCTTTAGGGTTATCAGTCCACAATTGACTTAAATCTTGTTTAGCGTGCTGATGAACATCTATATGCATTATATCATATTCCATATAATCGACGATTTAAAGACTTTCTTGAATCAATATATTGGAGTTCGCTGTAGGTATTGGTATAACGGCAGGAATTTAGCCTCATATCCATTTATATATTATATCTTTTGATCTTATCATGCATTTCTATAAGGAGTTTCCGACTCACGGCCTAAAGTGGCCTTCCTGAAATGTATAACAGTTGTAAATCGCGCATGCTCGGTTACCCCGTTTAAATACATTCAAAGCCACGTCATAAGTCATTGAATATATTGTATTTTTACAATATAACGTATTTAAGTGAAGTTGCTAAATGAGCTTCCCTCGTATTCCTCTGGTCGGTGAATGGTACAAAATACCAGTAATTATCCGACAGGGTGGTCGTTATAAAAGCTCACTTTAATGTGCCTTTTCATGCTGATATACATCTTCGTGACTGTAGAATTCGTTTCTGTCTACTGCCGCCGCTTTCCTAATCGGGTACCCGAATTGCCCAACCTGAAGTTGTACTTCGTGTGACCCGGAGTACAACTTCTGGTCGTTTTTTTGGGGTGTTGCTAACCGGTGATGGTGCTAATAACGGTATGGATGCTAGAAATTCAATTCAAAAATACCACTATCCCTATGATGACTACTCAACAAATATGACGACTTTTTTTGATCGCTCGTCGGTGAGGGGTATGGCTGCCTGAATGATGTGTTTGCCGCTGGTGAGTGGCAGGCGGACGTTGTAGGGGTAGTCTGCGTTTTTGTAGGGTTTGCCGTTTACATACCAGGTGATCTGTTTTACGGCGGGGCTGACTTGTACGCTGAGTTCAATGCTGGAGCTTGTGGATGGTATTTCCGGGTTTGATATAAAGTGGACGCCATCTTTTGGTGATAGAATTTCCAATTCTATTGGTTGCCTATTTTGTTGCATATCGACTTGCTGGTTTAGCTTGTAGGGTGTGATTTTGTTGTGACTGCCGTTTTTTGTAATGCGCTCGTTGTTAAAATTTGTGGCGTTTAGCCCGGCTTGTTGTGAAGCCCATACGGCATATCGCGGTGGTAGGTCTAGTACTGTGTGGAGTTGTCGAAATTCCTGTGGTGTTTTTTCGGTGGCTTTTTCGCCGCTTCGTTTGTCGACCATGATGCGGCGTATGCCTTGGTCTTGTTGGTTGGGTATGTGCTCTGGTTTCAGCCATTCTTCAAAGTGTCGATTACACTGTTTACTGGCTCGTTTTCCGCTGTTGGCGCACAGTGCTACTTTCACATAGCCTTCGGGAGTGGGGAAACTGAGGTCGTCTTGGCCGTGGCGTTGTTTGTCGTGCAGCGATAGCATTACTTTCTGAACTAATACGGCGGCGCTTCCTGCGCCACTGAGTTTGTACATGGGTTGATTATCCGGGTCACCGACCCATACGCCAACGAGATAGCGTTGAGAGTAGGCAATGGTCCAGGCATCTCGATAGGCTTGTGAAGTGCCTGTTTTTACGGCAACGGGAAATGGATATTCCGTACTGCCCATGCGTGGGAAACTCGGTAGTCGGGCGGTGGGGTCGGATAAGAAGAGTGTGATTTGTCGTGCTGTGGATTCAGACAATATGCGTTTGCCTTTGCTGGTGGGTTGATTTTTGAACCAGCGTAGTTCTTTTAGTACGCCGTCATTCGCCAATGAGGCATAGGCGGTGACCAGCTCTTCCAGTGTGACCGGGAGCCCGCCAAGGGCGATGCCAAGTCCATAGTGTTGTGCAGGCAGCGTTGACTGGTGCAGGTTCAGATTACCTAAAAAGGTGTAAGCGGTGTTCAGACCGATGCGTTCGACAACTTGTGCTAATGGTACATTACGCGAGTTGGCGAGGGCCTGGCGTGGTAATAGTGGCCCAAGGTGGCGCATGTCTGAGTTGCGTAATGCCAGACCGGAGGCAGGAATATCGGCCAGTAGTGTCGTCGCATTGATGTCACCCCGGTCCAAGCCCAGGGCATATATGAAGGGTTTGAGTGTGCTGCCGGAAGACCGTTTGACGCGGGTGTAGTCGATGGCACCGCTGTGTGCTGGATCAAAATAGTCGCTTGAGCCTATCCAGGATAATACCGAATTATCGGTGCGGTCGATGACGATGAGTGCGGCGTTTCCTGCGCCGTTTTTCCTCCACTGTGCCAGCAGGGTGCGGCTAATGGTCGTTAGTCTGTCTTGAATGTTGAGATCAAGGCTGCTGGTGAACACGGTTTGAGTGGTTTGTTGTGATGTGTTTTGTGGCGATTGTTTGAGTGATTGTTTGAGTGAATGTTCCATTTTGAGAATGGCATGGAGGGCGTCGTTGGGTCGCTGTTGACGTCTCGGTACCTGAATATTTTCTATTTGTCGCAGTGCCAGAGGGTACTCGGCTTCTGAGATAACGGCTTGTTTACGTAGTTGCGCCAGTATACGTTTTCCCCTCGTGATTGCTCGTCCACGGCCTTTATAGGTGTAGAGGTTCATGCGGCCGGGTGATTGTGGAATGGCGGACAAAAAGGCTATTTCTGCCCAGCTCATATCGTCGACGGGTTTATTCAGGTAGCGACGGGCGGCATAGGCAATGCCGTGGATATTATTGCCATAGGGTACAAGCCGTAAATAATGGCTGAGCACTTGTTCTCTGCCATAGCGGAGAGTCAGGGCCAGGGCCGTGGCCGTTTCTATCAGCTTGTTGAAATAATTTCGTGCTGCCGGAGCCTGCATTCGTGCCAATTGCATGGCAATGGTGGAAGCGCCAGACACACGCTGGCTACTGTTAAGGTTTTGCCATAATGCACGGCCTACGGCTAAAGGGTCGACACCGGGGTGCATCCAAAAACGGCGATCTTCAATGGCGAGTGTGGCAGCAATCACCCGGGGTGGTAACTGCTTTAATGGCCAAAAACCGTAACCACGGTCTTCGTTTTGGCTAATCTCCGCTAGAAATTTGCCATGTCGGTCATTAATAAGTAGCGTCGGGAAAGGTGCCTCCAGCGTCGCTCGAGAAAAGGCGGTTATGGCCAAGGCTGAAATAGCGAAAAAGAGGAGTACTAGCCCCGGTTTAATGCTGCGCGAAAATACGCGCTGGAATATTGTCATAGTGGCTTTGAAATTTTCATTTATACAAAAGGATTGAGCACCGGAACTCCTGTTTTTATAAAGTCTTTATTGTTTCGGGTGACTACAGTCAGGCCATGTATTAACGCAGTTGCGGCTATAAACTTGTCTATGGCATTTCCAGGATGCGGCACTCGTAATTTCCCCCAGAGCTGTGCTGTGTCGTCATCGATCTCCAGTATGTTATCCCGGTACTCATCCAGAATAACGCGCAGCCATTTTTCAAGTCGGTCGGCTTGCGGTGTATCACCTCTATGTTTGATTAATTCAATTCCTCGCCTCAATTCTCCGATAGTGACAACGGATATAAAAAGACGTTGCTCGTCGGATGTTTCATTTGCGATGGATTCAAAGAAATCTCTGACACCTTTGTTAGCCTTTTGGTTTTTTCGGATTTCACTAAGCACATTGGTATCAATTAAATACACTGTTGGCCTCTTTACTTGAAATCTGAGTCATCGATACGTTCGAAATCTTTGTCGTCACCCACATTCGGCATTGAAGCAAGCACCAGGGCGAATGATTTCTTTTTAGGGCCCAATAAGGCGTGTTTGAGTATTTCCCGGTGCTCCGCCTCAGCACTGCGGCCGTGTTTTGCTGCCTGCCGTTTCAGGGCCAGGTTGATTTCAGGGTCGAGGTCTCTTACGAGCAGGCGCGTCATGCTGTTACTCCAATAATGTCAGTATGATATCAATGATAGCGGTTATTACAGTACATGCAAGCATTGATAGCACGGTATACTGATATCAACAAAACTTACATATTCGGTGGTTATAAATATGTCTTTTAAACGTAGTAATGTCTTTATTCTCCTAAGTCTTTCATTTTTATCGATTTTACTTTCTCAGGCAGCCGTGAGCGAGGTGCTAAAAATACCGCAAGCACTGTCGATTCCAGATAACTCTCGGATTACCTATGAACTACCGGATAGCTCAGTGTATGAAGGGCCCATTGCATCTGGATTATTTCAGGGAGCAGGAAAGCTCACGTGGCGAAATGGAAATGTGTACGAAGGCGCATTCGATAAAGGGCGGATGAGTGGGGTTGCTAAGCTCACCAGTAATACCGGTGATGTTTATGAGGGTGAGTTCTTGAATGGACTGGAACAAGGCATAGGAAAGTGGAATGGCAGTAATGGTGAATATTATACCGGTGAATTTTTAAATGGTCTTTTTCATGGGAAGGGAGAATATTTAACTTTTGATGGTGACCTATATCAATCAAATTTTTTTGAGGGAAAAGCGACGGGATTTGGGACCGTTACACTATCAAGCGGGGATCACTATATTGGCGATATACAGAATTGGCGTTTTCATGGGCAGGGGAAATACGAAATATTTGGAAAGGAAACCTATGAAGGTGGCTTTAGTAATAATTCTTTTCATGGAAAAGGCCAGTTAAGTCATGTAGATGGTAGTAACTATACCGGTAACTTTCACATGGGCTCATTTGATGGAAATGGTGTATATAAAGATAGTCGGGGCCGAATATACCGGGGCCAATTTACGAAAGGTCAGCAAGCCGGCCCCGGTATGATTGAATATGAAAATGGAGATCATTATGCAGGCGCAATAGATGACTGGTTGCCTCACGGTTTCGGTACATATAGTAAGGGAAGTGGTGTTCAGTATGTTGGGGAGTTCGTTAATAATTTGTATGAAGGGAAAGGTAAAATAACCTATAAAAATGGTGACCGCTTTGAGGGAAACTTTAAAAGTGGGCGTTACCACGGCATAGGGAAGTTTATATATAAAGAACCCATGGGTAAAAAACAGTCTTATGAAGGCGAGTGGGATAATGGAAAACTTTTGGTGGTGAATGGCGAACCCGTAAAAAACTCGAAAAATAAACGCGATAAATATTTTGTAGAAGAAAGCTTGATAAAACAACACCCATTATTAACATCAACGCTTAACCGGATAGCGCCAGGAATTCCAAATCAACCTGAATTATATTTTCTCTCGTTTGGCGGTTATGGTGGGCAGGATGTTTTTATGAAGGAAGCATTGTATTCAGAAAAATTATTTAAAAGCCAATTTGAGACAGATGGTAAATCAATGGTCTTGATCAATAATCGAAAAACTAACGATGAAATACCGATGGCGACAGTGGGAAATCTTAAAAGGACTTTACGCTTTATTGGTCAACAGATGAATGTTGATGAAGATATCCTATTTTTATTCCTTACCAGCCATGGCTCAAAAAAATACGGACTTTCAGTAAAATTAGGCGGTATTTATTTACATGACCTGAAATCACCTGAGCTTGCTGATATGTTAAAAGAGTCTGGTATTAAATGGAAAGTGATTGTGGTTTCTGCATGTTATTCGGGAACGTTCATTGATGACCTAGCTGATGAGTACACAATGATTATGACTGCCTCTAAGCCAGATCACGTTTCTTTTGGATGTAGTGATGAAACAGACTTTACTTTTTTTGGACGGGCATATTTTGAAAAATCTGTTTCGGAATCGAAAACCTTTAAAATAGCATTTGAGAAAGCAAAAAAACTTATTTATAAATGGGAAGAAGAAGGTGGTTATAGCCATTCTGAACCACAGTTTTCAAGCTCAGGGGAAATTGAACAACAATTAAAGCAATGGCGTAATGTTACATCAAAAAAACGTATCGCATTGTCGGGCGCTGAGTAATTAAGTGGAGTTGGTAGATGATTAAAAAAATAGTGAGTTTAAAAAGTGTGTTTATCCTGTGTTTTTCAATATTAGCAAGTGGTGTATTAGCGGATGAAGAACATAGTGCTGAAAAACAGCGATTAATTACTTCTTTAATGTATAAATCAGGACTGATTAGTCAGATTGAGAGTAATGCAAAATCAACAGTAGATGGGTATGTTGTCGCACTAAAAAGTCAAAATATAACAAAGGAACAGATTGGTTTTGTTGAAAAGCAGTTGGCGATATATTTTAATGCAACTGCGGCTAAAGGTGATGTTAGGCAATATTTTCTTGAGGCTTTTACCGTCGATGACTTAAAGCCAGTATTAAAGTGGCTAAATACACCGTTGGGAAAGCGGATTACTCAATATGAAGAAGATGCCTCAGCCCCCAACGTTGTTGCCAATATTGAAAAATTGGCTGAACCATTAAAAGGTAACCTTGTAAGAGTTAAACAATGCAAAAAAATTGATGAAATTGTTATGGGTACCGAAAGTGCCGTGAGAATGGTGATAAATTCACAAACTTCCATGATGCAAGCGTTAAGTTCAGGTTTTCCTGGTAAGCAACAAATTAGCGTAGATTCATTGAAGTTACAGTTGGAAAAAAGTAAAGCTGTTTTATATGATTTTATGGCTTCTACCTTATTGTCATATCAATTAATTTCTTATCAATATGTTACAAATGAAGAGCTGGATCTTTACATTAAGTTTCTGGAAACTAAACGTGCAAGAAAATATTCAAAAGTAACAATCAATGCGCTTGAGCAAGCACTCATTAATTCAAGTCGAAAGTTTGGACAAGCTTTGCTAAAAAAAGCATTAAAAAAACAGCGTCAATCTACAAATTAAGGTTCACGCAGGGTATCATTTTATGCCTGCCAGTAGCCTATGAATAATTTGTGTAGTAATTGAGTTTTCATTATAGTTTTTCACTATATTCACGAATTATTTCCACTATTTGCACGTTGTATGATTTGTACCATTTAGAACGCCCCAGTTTTTGGGCTTCCAGGTGTTGGGGATCTTGTTTCCATTGGGTGATCATATCCAGGTTTTTCCAATATGATATGGCGAGTTCTTGTGTGCCTTCTGTTACGGCGGTGAATTCTGTGCAGCCATATTTTTCTATGGCGAGGTTGCGCATTTTTTCAGCCATTGTCGCGTAGGCTTCATCGAGCTCTTTGATTTCTGCTTTAAATATTACGGCGTACATTTAATTTTTGTGCCTCTTTTATGTATTGCGAGAGGTTTTTTCTTAAGATGATAACGAGCCCAACAAGTTTCTTGATAACCAATACGATTTATTTGTAGTTTATTGGGTTTGCTTAAGTGGGTGTCCATGTGATTTCTGTAAGTTGTCATCACACATGCAAAAACTGATTGGCTGTAATATCGGCTTGCGCTTCCAGCAACTTTTTGGCGACATCGCGGGCAATCTCCAAAGTCTCAGTGATGGTACGGCCCTGAGCGACCAAGCCCGGAATATCGTCACTGGTAGCCAGGTAAACGCCTTCCGGTAACTTCTCGATGTGTAAATTAGCAATTTGTTCCATGGTGTCCTCACGTATTATCTGGTGGCATTGGCTTTTTGTTTTAGCCGCTCGGCCTCAACAAAGGTATCGATTAGCAGCGTAATCTGTTGTCGGGGTTTTGGCCCCAGCTTCTCAATCTGTCTGATCCGGCGTTCCAGCCGACTGCTGATGGGAATGGCTTCGACAGGTTTGATCCCCAGCAATGCGTCGGCACTGACATTGAGCGCTTTAGCCAGATCAACCAGCATATTAGCGGGTGGATGCTGACTTTCAGATTCGTAGTAGGCAATCATCCGGCGCGTTGCGCCGATTTCATCTGCTAATTGCTGCTGGGTGTACCCGGTGGCTTTACGCAATTTGGCCAGCCGTTCGCCGAAGCGGCTGAATTCCGCATTGATTTTCTTGGGCATATGCATATCTCTCTGTATGGTATGTCCTATAGTGTAAGCCGGTTTTCATTCATTAAGCGGTATACTGCCTTCGTTCTTTCTTTAAAATGTACGAAAATAGTACATATTTATGACGAAAATATCAACGATACAATACAATACTGAATAGGGTCTTGGCAGATTGTAAGGGGAATCGGGAAATGGCGCGAATACCCAATGATGATATAGAGCGGCTGAAATAGGACATTTCCTTGATGCGTCTGGTGGAGTCTTGCGGCACCATCAACATTACCAGTTACATCGACTCCTAGCGAGTCGCAGACGGCCTCAAATCTTAAACAACGGCATCACTTCTGGGGTACATTCTAAATACGCATATTTTATGCATTACTAGAAATTTTTTTCATAGAATAATACATCTCTGGAATTTTCAGTGATTTTCTTGAATACCCTGTACCCCAATTTTTCATAAACATGGTTTGCTCTATGGTTGCTTTTGAAAACATCAAGCCAGATTCTTTCCATTTTTAGTGCGGTTACACAATAGTTTTCCATGGCGATTATGGATTTTTGCCCAATGCCTATATGGTTTTCATCAATCAGTATTCGCTTGAGTTGGATATTGTTTTTCGTGTTGTCGGTAATGAGGATGATGTACCCGGCCAGTTGGTAGGTGTTGATGTCGACATCGGTGTCAGGGGCAGGTTTTACGGTAATACTTAAAAATAGAGTATTGGCATTTTTAAATTCTTGTTGATGCGATTCAAGTGATTTTACCTTCAGGTTGTTTTCTAAATGTGGCTGGTGATTCATGTCATAAAAATGGATTAATTCGTTAAATTTTGCTTTTTGTACGGTAACCATTTTTGTTAGCTCAAGTTATGCAGTTTTTCGCTACTTTTTACTACTTTCTACTACTGCAATGCCACGAATCTGTATTAATGCGGTTCCTTCCCTTCAGATTGGCACACTTCCAATCCGAAAGTGAAGGTATTTCTGGATATCACCCGCAGTGAACTCCAGAAACAGACAAATAATGATTGTTTTACACTTTATTGGTAGTCTATTTATCGAATTTTGCACTCGATTTATGCAACTGTAAGGTTTACTAGCGGCTAATGAGCGCATTATCCGTTTCCAGGCCTTTTCCGATAATAACCCGCCCGCCGGCGGAGTTGCCGTTGACGGCTTCTTCGTACATGAGTTCGGCATAGGCGGGGGGCTGTATAAAGTTGCCTTGTATGCTGGCTCGAGTACGGAAGTAGAAGTGGTAGTTTCCTTTTGGCAGGCTGTCGTAGTAGAAGGCGACGTGGTCGTCTAGGTAGGCGGTGTAGGTTGGTTTTCGGGTGATTTTGCCTTGCGGTTTGGCTTCTGCCGGAGCGGTGGCCAGTTGTGGGTTCATGGGCTCTAGTCCTGCGGCGAGGGGGACGATGATGGCGACGTAGGTGCGGTCTTCGGCGTTGACGACTTCTACGTGTTCTTCAATGATGTCGCCGATGGTTATCGGTAACTGTTGTCCGGCTTCGTTCATTTTATGGCGTTGTAGTGGCTGGTCTGCGCTGAGCAGTTTGAGCCATTCTCGTTGTACGGCGAAGCCTTGGGCGAGCGGTGCGACTTGTGAACCGTCGGCGATGGGCAGGTAGCGGGTTTCTGTTCTTACGATTAATGGACGCTCATCGGCGAGAGTGAGCTGAATCTGTCCGGCTTCACTCTTGCGCCCGAACACGCTGTGCATTCGGTGTTGACCGCCGAGACTGAGGCTTTGCGATTTCCCATCGAGCACGATGGTGACTTTATGCGTGGGTTCCTTTTGATTGTCTGCACTGTTGTTCTTGGATGCATCTGTATCTTGTGTGGCATCGCCTTGCATATAGTCACTCAGGGCTAATAGAGCAGACACGGTGGCGTTGGTATTGCCCCAGCCATTGCTGCTGCCGAGGGTGACCAGTGCGTCTACCAGGGTTTGTACTCGGCTATTGTCTGTGGCAGTGCGTTGTAGAGTGCGAAGCAGTTCGGCGAGGGTGCGGGTTTCGCTGGGAAGCACTAAACGGTTTCGGCTGCTGCTGGTGGTTTGCAGTCCGCCGTAGATTTCTTTGCCTTGATAGAGACGGAAAACCAGTCCGTCCCAGAGTCGCTTCATGAGCTCCTCTAACATTTCCGGGGCGTTGCCGTGTTTGTGCAGTACACGCATGACTTGCGCGGTACTTTCCAGGTTGAGGTAGTCTGCCTTGCGCGCCAGTTCGGCGGCGTAGCTGGAATCAATACGTCCACTGGCGGCGAGTGCCCAAAGGGCCATGCTGCGTTCTGTGTAGGATTCTCCAGTGATGAAATGGCGATAATCAGAACGCAGGGCTTGTTGTAGTGCGTTGATCATTCGGTTGAGGGATGCTTCATCGACCTGATAACCGGCTTCCTGGGCTTCGACTAAAAATTGTACTACCCAGGCGGTGAGGGATACGTAGCCGTTTGACCCTGGCCAGTAGGCGGCAAGGCCATTGTCGTCTAGCACTTCTGTTACCCAGTTGAGGGTGTCGTTGACGACTTTTTTACGTTCCGATTCGGGTTTTGATTGGTCGAGTACGCTTTGAAAGTGGTCTAACGAGAGATAGGCGCGCGCGCGGCTGATGCGTTGCTCGGTACAGCCGTGCGGGTAGGCCATTAAATAGTTGAGACCGGCGGCCATGCGGATCAGGCCAGGTTGGTCGGACAATAATACAGAACGACGTAAACTGCCGGGGCGCAGGGGTTCTTCAATGGCGGGTAATTCCAGTGCTTCAGCCAGGGTGATTTCATGAATGCCGCGTTTGATCACGGCTTTGCGGTCGGCACGTAATGGCAGGGTAACGGCGAAGGCGTCACGCGCATTATCGGCACTGCGCTCTACAGCGGCGGTGAAGTTTACGGTGTCGTGGCTGGGCTTGCCGTTGGCATCATATGACGGTGTGGGTACCCGTACTTTGAATTCAATTTTTTGGGGTTTGTTTACATTCCATTCAAACTGTTTTTGATTTTCTTCCAGTAACTCCAGTCCGTCGACGTTGATCTGGGCGATACCGGGGCCGCCATCTCCTTCCACAATTCGACCAATGGCCTGCGCGGTGAATTCATCGCCGGGCCGCACAAAACGCGGCAGTGTGGGCTGAACGATGATGGGCAAACGTACGGCAACTTCACTTTTGGCATAGCCGAAGCGTTCAGCGCCGCTGACGGCTTTGGCGCGTAATTTAAACAGGGTGAGGTTGTCGGGCAGTTTGATCCGCAGGGTGGCCTGGCCGTTGTTGTCGATCATAATGCGCGGATTGAAGTAGGGCACGGGCTGAAAATTACGGCGGATGGTGACGTTATCGAGTAATGCGCCTTCTGCCCGTGCCATCATCTTGGCGACGCCACCGCCGGGTTGCTCGGAGAAGGGCAGGTAACCGAATGCCAGGTTGCGCGTGTCACGTAATGTCATGCGTGACGGTTGTGAGGTGATAAAACGGGGCAAGGGATCGAGTTTTTGTTCTTTGCCGAGGGCGAGCACTGCCTGGTCTACCAGCCACAGGGTGACTTCACCGGACAAGGGATCACCGTCCGGGTCGCTGAGTGTTACGGTGACGTCAATCTCATCGCCGGGTTGTGCTTTGGCGGGATGTTTCAGAGTGACGTCCAGACGGTTGTCCCGTGGCTCGACTTCTACCCAGGTAGTGGCCGCGAGGGTGGCGGGTTTACCCAGGTCCAGATGCGCTGTGGGGTTTCCATTCACGTTAAACCCATTGCGGCCCCGTATCAGTACAAAGTGCACAGGCAGGCGGGGAACAAAGTGTTTGGTGATGGCCAGTTCGAAGGTGGCGGCACCTTTATTAATCTTGAGCCAGTGATATTGATTACCGTCAGGGGTTTCAACGATGGCGAGTGCTCGGGCTTGCTGAAAGGGACTTTCCAAGACTAATGTAGCGGTGTCTCCGGGGACATAACTGGATTTGTCGGGCGTTACGGTGAACACTCTGGAAGGCGGCCTTGACCAGGTAACGGCTTGGTCGCCACCGGCATAAAAATCGACCGATACGGTTTGTGCCCGGCCCAGTTGGTCACGGGTTTCCAGTTCGATGATGTATACACCGGCACCCTTGAGTGGCAGTTCGAGAGCGACTGGTTCGGTTTTGCTGGTAATGGTGGTTTCGCTAACGACCTCGTCCACCACCTCGGTGATATATTTGGCCGTGCCTTGTGAGAAGTCGCCCGCTTGCAGATGAGAATGCCATTGTCGTTTTGACAGTTTGACGTTCACTTCCTGTCCCGCTTTAAGCGCGCCATCGGAGCCCGCGACGATAATTTCCGGCGTGATGGTTTTGGCTTGCTTGAGATAGGTCGGTGCTTTTAACCCTAATACCACGGGTGGCAGTGCCAGAATGCGGCGGGTGGTGCTGATGGTTTGATCATCGTCGCCGGTGACGGTGGCTTCGATGACATAGCTGCGTGGCTGCGCGGTGGGCTCCGTGGTTGGGTCGAGGCTGATTTGCGCAGCACCGGTAAGATCAGTTTTGGTTTCGCGCTGGATTAAAGGCGTGGCACGAAACGGTTTTCGACCGGAAAAGCGCCCATCTGAGGAGTAACGAAAACCTTCGCGTTTTTTGGGTGTCCAGGCATAAGGGAATTGCGTGACGCGCCAGCGCACCGGACGCTCTCGCACCTGGCCACCGGCGTAGTAATGTGCGGCGAGGTTAACGGTAAACTCACTGTCCAGAGAAACAATGTCAGGGCTGCTTAATTGCACTTCAAAGCGGGGAGTGCGGAAGGCTTCTTTTTTGAAGGAGACTTTCCCGCAGCGGCCGAAATTTTTAAATTCTAAATGGGCGTAATAGGTGCCTGTGGGTAGGTCTTTTTCATCGAATGCCTGATAAATGCTGCCCTGTTTGGAATCGGTGAAAGGATAACGCCATTCGCGTCCACCGGGGCCATTGATGACCAATGTACCTTTTCGGTTAAGGGTGCTGAGTTGGTTTTTTTGGCGTTGGCGTATGTAGCCTTTGATGTGAACGTTGTCTTCGGGTTTGTAAACGGGCCGCTCGGTAAACAGGTGGCAGAGGGTTTCTGTTTTGGCGTTACGATGGGAAAAGTTCTGTGTTGTCCAGCGCAACCAGTCGCTCCGACTGCTGCTCCATTGGTTGTTGGCGTATTGATCGGGCGCTTGTTGCGGATTGAGTACCAGAGTGTCATCGCGTTTGCTGACCACGATGCGACGGATTACCCGGTAGTTCCGGCTATTGCTATGTCCGGGCGCGCGCCAGCGAAAGCTGCCATCGGCGTCGGTGGTGCCACTGCCGATGGTGGCCCACTGGTTACCGTCTTTACCTTGTAACTCAATGTTGGCATTTCTCACCGGTGTGCCTTTATTGATAGAGGTCACCACGAAATGTACGGTATCGCTTTCTTCGATGGCGGTAAGACTGAGGTCGGTAACTTGCACACGTATCCAGGCACGGTTGGTGGAGTCGTCAAGCCGACGAATGCCAACCAGATAACTGCCGGGTTTGTCTTTGCCATTAATGCGGGACAAATGCTTTTTCAGGTCGAGGCCAAACTTGGCGGACTTGCCATTTTTCCGCAATGGCAGTGTCACCAGCTCAGAAATAGCCGGGGAGCCTAGCGCCTGAATGTGTTGGCTGAGTTCATGCTGGTAGATGTGCCGACTACTTTCAGTGAACGGAGCAGGGAGTTCGCCCGGGCCGGGCGGGCGTTTGGCTTCGTTGACGCTAACCGCGCTGCCGGGAAAAGGCCAAAACGAACGATCCAGTGGGTCGATGGGGTATATGCGCAAATCAAGACGCTCATAACCACGTCCTTTTAGCGGCACCATTTGCGGGCCGTATCGTTCCATCATTCCCTGAGCGGATTGCCAGGCTAAAAAAGCCGGCTGGGCAGGGAAGTGGAAATAAAGTTGGTGTTTTCCCGTGAGTTGCAGGGGACGGTCAGTGGCATCAAGTACCGGGCTGTCGATGAGATTGAGACGGTATAAAGTATCCGTTTCAAACTTACCGCTAATGGTCAGTAGTTTGTCGTAACGGTTGATGCTGAGGTCTTTCACCGCAGGGGTGAAACGCACCATATTACGGGCTTCGACGGGGCCCAGTTTTCCCAAGGCACTGGAAAACTCGACTTCTACGCTACGGTTGCTGGCATTACAGCTGATCGCCTGGTCACGGCTGTAGCTGACCCCGCCCGGTGCTCCGGGATAACGGTTGCCGGCACAGCCAAAGGTTTTCACCCGGAACGGGGCGGCAGTCGCAAAGTGAATACGTTTGAAAGATTGCTCTACGCCGTCATCCAGGGACAGACGCAAATGGATAATGGCTTCCGTTGCACCGGGAATGGGCTCGTTGAGCATTAATACATAATTTGCCGGGTCACTGCGCTGGCTGCGTTCCAATACTTTGATGGTAAAATCTTCCGCGTCCAACCAAAGGCTTTGCTTATTGTCGATGCCGGGCAATTGACGCAGTTCGATACGCACCAGACGAGACAGGGTTTCCACGGCCACCGGTTCTTTAAAACGCAGTGTGATGGTGTCTACGGGGGGCAGTTCGCGGTTTTGGTTTGCCGGAACGGTGCTGATGGGCGGTTCCATCAAGGTGGTGAGGTCGTGGGTTTTCCCCGCGGCAGTCCAGCGAAACTTGCCAAGTGCGGGCCAGGGTTCAGCCGGGCGAAATTGTAAGGTACGCGCGTTAATCCAGGTATAGGCACCGGGGTGTGCGGGCTGGAGTTTTACATAACGTTCGGGGTGGTCTTCGGCTCCGGCTTGATCCGGGCCGGTGTTTCTGGAAAAAAACAAGGTCACCGGGTCCCAGCGGCGCAGAAAACGTTCCGGCACAATGGACGCGCCTTGCGGTTGTTTTACGGTACCGGCTGGCGGTACAAAAGGCCTGATCTCTGTACTATTGTTGGCGGCAATGGCGGGGGCGGTTCCTATAATGAGCAGCCCTATAGCTAACAGTCCCATACTGAACAGACCCATGCTTAGCAGCCCCGGCAGGATGGCAAATACAAATTTCAGGTGTCGGCTGATAATGTTCATGGCTGGGTACTTTCCTTGGTCATTTTAACGCCCGCCGCCTGTAAAAAGCGCCGGATGACTTCTTTGGGGGGAGCGGTGTCAGTAGGCTCACTGCCGATAAGCACGGGACGAATACGTACCGGGCGTTCCGTAGGCGGCGCAGAGGCGGCCAGAATATAAACACCGGCTTTCAGTTCATGCATTTGCACAACGCCTTTTCCTAAAATATTGCCCGCAGCATCCATCAGTACGCCCTGAATAAGATCAGAAGTGGCTTGTATGCCAATGCCGATAGTGGTTGGTTGTTTCAGGGTGAAGCTGAATAATTGAGTGCCGCCTGCCGCCAGTATTTTTTGTTTACCGCTACCTTCTGTTATGGGCGTTAGCGGGCTGGTACTAAGGTCAAGTTTCCCCGACAAGGGCTGGCTGTTAATGGCCGCGAGGCTGAGTTGTGTTTTACCGGCAGGCAGGTAAATGTCCGAGGCAACGCCGTAAGGATGTGCGCGTACCTGTTCCGTGCCACCGGCATGTCGCAAATGCGTGAGGAGCGGGGTATCACTGTGCAAATGCAACACACTGGGTTGTGTGGTTTGTAACCATTGTGGCAACATATTTTCACTGAGATCCAGTGTCAGCGGTTTTTCCAGTGACAGTATTTTTTGTGATGCTTGATCGGGCATTGGTTGATCGGACATTGGTTGACCAGACATTGGTTTTGTTGCAAGCCGTGCATTCGTTGGCTCAGCTTCCAGCCAGGCGAGAATAAGGCCGGGTTCGTGTGTTAATTGTAAAATGCCACTGGCTGTAATGGCCATGGTTTTTCCGTGCAACACAGCGCCGTTGTTTTGTAACAGGCTGGCGTTAACAGGGCCACGAATGTGCAAGGTATAAACCTTGCCGTCATCAGGCAGGCTAACAGGAAATTGCAGTACACCACTGCGGGCATTGTTGAGGCTGAAATGCTGGTGAATACCGAAACCTGACAAGCGGCGGGCACTGTCAGTGAGCGGGTGAATTTCCAGCCGCACCTGTGCCGGGGTGTTAGCGGCGTGCAACAGCGTGAGTCGTGCTGCCCGGGTTTCCAGTGCCAGGTTTATAGACGTGTCGCCAGACCAGTATTGCGCTGTAATTTTCCCCTTGTCCGACAACACGACTGCGGTATGTGCCGGTAATGCGAGTTGCAGGTGATTTTGTCCAGAGGGAAGTGTGTAAGCCTGTGCAGACATGGCCGTTAATGTCGCATCGGTAACGCCGGTTTTTACGGGTGTGACTGACGGCTTGTTGAAAGGGTAAGCGATCAGGCTGATATCGAGTGGTTGTTGCTGTTGGTTAAGTGAATGGTTAAGTGAATGGTTAAGTGAATGGCCACCATTCCATATTCTGGCCAGAGGCTTCCTGGGTGAGAGCAGAACACTAATGGCTCCTCGTTCACTCAGTGTGACATTTAGTGTGGCATTTAGTGCGGCATTCAGTCTGGTATTAAGTGTGGCATTCAGTATGGGATTGCGCGGGATGTCTTTCTCATTTTTGTCCTCATTGTTGCTTGTTTTCGAGGGCTCGACCAACTGTAGAGCAGCCTGACCGCTGCGTGATTCTGCTAACACCAGCAAAGGGCCTTTGCTGGGTGCCACGTTGAGTGTGGCGGTTTGCTGTGGTGGCAGCGTCAGTTGTAAGTTGTCCTGTTCACGTAATGTCAGGCGTTTAATGGATGCCTTGATGGATTTGTTTGAGTCTGTTGCTAACCCTGTACTTGTTAACCCCATCGTTGCCAGCCATAGCGTGCCAGCATTGGCGACAAAAGGGGTGTTGCCGACGTCCTGCAAGACTTGCAGTGGTTGGCTCGATGCCATTAGCGCTGCTTTACTGGTAAGAGTGAAAACGCCCGGCTGAGTAATGCGGGTAGCCGCGACAGAAATGTTCGTGGTATTTTCACGGTTTTTATTGAGTGGTTTGAGCGTTATTTTCCGGGTGTCTTTATTGATTTTTTTCGCTGGGTAGGCCGTTAAACGCAGGTTGATTTCAGCGCCTCTTCGATCCACTGACCAAAGTCGCAGACGCAACTGTGGTGGTGTGGCGGTATTGCTTAGAGGTGCTATTAGTGGAACGAAGAGCCGTGCCTTTTTAGCGATAGACGTACCCGCCATTTTCCAGCCAGTGCCGCTATTACTCTCCAGCGTAATACCCACCGTGTCGAGCGAGTCTGCACTAACAATAAGTAGGGAATGGTTAGTGGTGTTGCTTGAACTTAATTTAATGGGAGATTCAATGGGAAAGAGATGCAGTGCTTCGTCAGCAAGGGTGAGGCTGGCAGGTAGTCGCAATGGGCTTTCAATTTTCTCCGTCGGAATTCTCAAAGAGACCTGCGCGTGGGACAGGCTTGGGTTAAAAGCCTCAATGCGCAGTCGATACTGGCCCGCCTCCAGACGGCGGGCAATGAGAAAGTTCCAGTCGTCGGTGCGGTCGTCATTTTTAGCGATAAGCCGATTGTCGGCATCATACAGCCAGGCCCGTACATCCCCTTCGGCGAAGGCACTCAGTTCCATAAGGCTTGCTTCTCCGAGTGACACTGAAAGTTCGCCGGGTAAATTTACGCGGCGCGTTTGCCCCGGTAAAAGTTGATCGGTATGAACCTTAACGTAATATTCAGCTTGATGATTTTGGCGTTGGTTATGCAGCGACAAACGATAACGTCCAGCCTCAAGGTGGCCGTGCCAGGATTTATTAGCGGAAACCTTAGTGATGGCTGTCGCTTGTCCATTGGTCGTTAGCTTGAGTAATTCACCGGCCATTTCATTATCAAGTGAAATATGAGTATCCGCCGGGGCGGTTAGCGTGAAGTCCCATTGATCCTTTATTCCGGGTTCGTCTGCCTCTGGCTCAAGCCAAACGTGTTGAATGTCGCGTTCAAGTGGCAGGGTATGGGGGCCATGCCCTTCAAAGTGATGCTCAGGCGGTAATTTTTTCAATAAGGCAATAACCCGGCTCTCGGTATCCTTGGGCTGAATGATGAGGCGGTATTGCCCCGGTTTGAACGCAATTTCAAGGTCTGCGGGGCCGTTGGGCGTAACCATCGGCCAGCCATCGGCGTCTTCCAACCGCATGTTGCGCGCTTCGCCCGGCCCAAGCGCGCGCAAACGATAACGGCCTGCCTCCGCGATGGTGAATTGGTAGGCCAGGCCTCGGTCAGCCGGTAAGGTGTAACGCGCAGCCACGCCATCCGTGAGTTGGCCATTATTGATCAATGTTGTTTGCTGCAAACTGAGGCGAATGCGCCCCTGGCTTGTGCCGCGCGGCTGCACAGAAAGTTGGTAATTGCCTTCACGCAGGTATTGCTGAATCAGAAAATTTCGCCCAACCCCGTTGGATTGCCGTCGCACCAGTGACAGCTGGGTACGCGTGCGCAGGTTGCCCTTTGTGCTGAGCAGGCCGGATGTTTCAAGGCGATAAAGGGCCGGTTTTGTGACTTCCACGTTGTAAGTCGCTGTCTCGTTTCGTGACAGGTCAAAGAAGGCCGGTGTTGCATTCGCCAGAACCGGAAAATCGGGTTTTTTGGCGGAGTCCGACGGATTAAAACGGGGTAAAGGTGTGTTGCTTGCCAGTCGCCTTGGCTCGAAGACGAGGGAGTAACCCAGTGTTTCTTTATCGTGGTTTTTGATGGTCACGCGGTATCGGCCTGCCGTTACCGCCGCTGAGTTAACAGTGGAATCGCCATTAATGGACAGTGGCAGAGCCTGCCCCTGCGCGTCCAGGGCACGAATGACGCCGGTTTCAGGGACCTTCACCGGAATCGTCAGTGTTTCCCCAGAGCGTTGGTTAACCGGGAGTCCTTCGCTCAAATCAATAGGCAGTTCACGTAAGACCAAACCGGCTTTCACCCCCGGCTGCTGGTTGAGGTACAGCCGATAGCGAGTGTTATATTTCAGATTAACCTTTGCATAACGTGTGCCACTGGCGACACTGGTTAGAGGAATGTCATCCACCGATGAACCGGCCTCTGAGGGCAGGGAGGACAGAGAGGGCAAGATGCTCAGGTTGAGAATGCCTTTCAATACGGGTTCAACCGTCAACACATAGTAACCAGGGTCGAGTGCCCAGGAATACCGGCTTGGCCGAAAGGGTGGGCTGCGGTAATTGCGAGGGCGGTTGGTCAAAAAGGGTTCAATTTTATATTTTGCTTCAACATTTTTACCGCCACCAATCACCTGATATTGCCCACCTTCGGGAACGTGCAAGTAAAGCGTTAGTGGGTCGAGCAGATTAAAACGGCGTTGCCAGCCTTTTGATTTACCCAACTCCACGGTGCGGGCATCAAGCAGTTTTTCATTTTCTCCGCGCGGTCTGGCCGTGAGGATAGTGGTGGCGTCCACTGAATCTCCACCTGAGCCAGAATGGAGCGTACTGATCCAGTAGTCGCCCTGACTGGTAATGTTGTAATAATTTCGGTGCTCAAAATGCTGCAAGGTATAGACAAGCCCAGCCTCACCTTCGACGCTAACCTGCTGGTAATCGTTATTCGTGTGTGAAGTTAGCTCGACGACGGGTGGCAGGGATTTTTTGTTGATCACCGCAGAGCGATAGCCTTCATTGAATGCGGCATTTTCCTGATAGCCGGACACCCTTAATCGCGCATCTTTGGCTTCCGGCAGTGCTAATCGAAAATAATTAGCGGGCTTGGGGACGAGCCAACGGTCAACACCAAAAGGGCTAATGCGACGGCTGCGGCGGTCAGCCACACTCAGTGTGGGAATGCCATAGCGGATATGCAGGGGTTGTTCGTCACTGTCTTCACTCCAGATTTGCATAGGGCCACCGTAAAGGGTGAGCAAATACAGTCCGGGCTCCAATGGGGTATTGAGCTGATACACATCCAGAGGCTTGCCTTTTTGAGGCGTTACCTGCTGATGAGTGGGTAACGCATCGACTAGCCAATCACCCTCCTTCCAGAGGCGTAAATCAGCCAGACTGCGCCCGGCAGCCTCAATGGCCACATGGCGGCGGTGTTTGATTTCCAGCCAATAGGAAACCTGCTGAAAGTCTTCCAGATGCGTATTAATCGGCTTTAATTCGACCAAACCGGGGGCATTGGGCGAATGGCGTTCCGTAAAAGAATGGGCCGTCAGTTTGAGTTCGCCACTGCCTTTTTCAACCGAATGGGAAATTACCTTGTATTCACCGCGTTCCAAAAAAAGGTCGAGACGACCGTCTTCCTTGCCAGGCTCGCCGTTAATCGGGCCGGGCCCCGTCATGCGGTCGACCAGTTGCAAGCCCGTTCCCTGATGACTGGTTACCGTTACGGCATAACGACCAAAGCGGGAAATGCTCAATATAGCGTCATGCTGGCCTGTGGCGGTAAAGTCGTTTTCGCTAAGAGATGCAGCAGTGGCAGCAGTGGCAATAGGGGAGAAGAAGAGGGCAAAAAATAAGGCAAGCCCAATGATTTTGCACCCTTGCCGATACTCGGCCTGGTTATGCCTGCTCTGGTTATACCAATGGTTATAGCAATATCTGACGAGTAAAATTGAATAAATTCCATTCAAATGCATAACGAGCCTAATGGTTTGTCGTTTAATGGGATTGACGTTTCACAATGGACGATTATATACAAATAATCAGTGCTGTCCCGTTCACTTATTATCGTCTTGCCGGGCTAGACCTGGCCCGAAATGACGGAAGGGGGCGTTTTTTTGACGTAACTTCGTGCCATTCGGATATAACACTATCGTAAAAATAGCAGAGAAACTTGATGACAATATTCAGCCACCCTGTTCGCGACAGTGCTTACTCGGTAGCAACTAACTAGGCAGCGACTAATAAAGCCAACGTAGATACAATGTTCCGGGTGCGTAGAAAATCAAGAGGTGATAACAATTTATGAGGTTCTGTATTGGTGTATTGTCATTAGTATTCTCCGGTGTTTCGATATCAGGCCCCGATACTTGTACATACAACACCTACAAATGGAATGTAAATTCAAGGTCAGCGGAAGACATTACACAAATACAAAAACCCTATTCGGAAATCACCGATGTTGAAGTTGATAAAATAACCGGATGCACGGTCTGCCAGGAAGACCAAACCACAATAGTCATCGGCAAAATCCCCCCCTTCAACGCGTGTAAAAACATAGCCGCCGACATCCGGGATGCCATCGATGAGTCAATGGTTCTGGGGCAGGTCGTAGTTAAGGTAGTCGGCTACCGCGTCGGGATGACAAAAGGGACTGTAGACAAAAATGGCCATCGAACCCAATTCAGCAACCATTCCTATGGCACCGCAATCGATATCAACCCACAATTTAATGGGCTCTACGATAACTGTATCGAGTTCAATCTCACTTGCCGATTGATCAAAGGCGGGGAATGGCATTCCAGACAACCTGAATCCATACAGCCTGATGCCCATATTGTGAGAATTATGAAATCAATAGGCTTTCATTGGGGTGGCGAGATCGCAGGCAAACAGAAAGACTTTATGCATTTTTCCCTGACAGGGTATTAGTTTTCCGGGTGTCGATAAATTTCGACAAGGGTTTGTTAAAATAGCGTAAAATGGCAGCCTTTGATATTAAAGACCGACAAAAAGGCCGCATAAAAAATCGGCATAAAATGCGACATGAAGAGGATGACTGTTTAAAAAGGGAGCGATAATCATGGCACTTATCCCCGTTGTGATTCTGTTGTTGGGGTTTATCGCCGCGATGGTGATTCCTCGTGTTATGCACGCTCCCAGTATTAAAAGCGATTGTGATAATGTTGAAAATTCTACAGAAAATTAACGAGATAAATATGAAAAAAAGAGTATTGGCTATAGCTTCGGCTACCGTTTTATTATTGACAAGTCAGTTGGCTTGGGCATTTTCTTACACCGTTGAAATTTCTGAAAAAGAACTTCAGGAAAAAATTTCCGCCATGATGCCCTTGGAGAAGAAAAAATTCTTTATGTCTGTAGTGCTGTCAAACCCCGATGTAGACCTCATGGAAAATGATAATAAGATAGGCATTACCATTGATATTAAAGTGGTGGCGCCAGGCGGCATGAATGGAGCCGGTCGAGCCAAAATAACCGGTTCATTAAGTTACAATAAAGAGCGAGGCGAACTTTATTTTAAAGATCCAAAAATAGTTAAACTAGACATCGCAAAAGTACCGAAAAGTATCATCCCCAACATCAAAAGCCTAGCACAGTCAGTCGCCGGTAAAGCATTAGAAAAACGCCCGGTCTACAAACTTAAAGATGATGACGTAAAGCAAAAACTCGCCAAGTCAGTTTTGAAATCCATCACAGTGGAAAATGGAAAATTACTCGTTGTTCTGGGCGTGTTTTGAGATTTGTGGAACCAACAACCACCGTAGATACCATCTCTCAACACCAATCTCAAGCCTGTATTCCTCGTTCCCACGCTCTGCGTTGCCTGAAAGCCCGGAATACGGCTAATGTTTACGCCATCACCATCTTGTGTGGCATGGCTATTTAACTGTTGAATCACATTCATAACTTTACTCCCGTAAATTGTATGAAATAATTGTAGGAGCTAATTTAGTTAACAACCATGAGTAAAATTCGCGCTAATCATTCTGTTTAAGAGAATGTTTATTTTGCTGCTTGGTTAATTCATCCGCCACGGTCGCTCCGCGTTGACCCACCTCTTTCTCAGGCCCTATAGTGCTATCAACCACAGTTTGCTGCTCAGCACTGGCATTGATTGCTGCACCAAAAATAATGATGTATGCGCTGATATAGAGCCACATCAACATAATCACTACTCCACCTAATGAGCCATACGTTTCGTTATAGCTTGCAAATTGGGAGACATAATATGAAAAACCAATTGATGCGATGATCCACAGCAAAGTAGCCAGTATTGAGCCTGGTGTGATCCAGCGCCATTTTGCCGGAGTTCGATGAGGCGCATAACGATATAAAAATGCCAAAGCGCAATTAAAAGTGATGGCTAACAATGGCCACGTAATGAGCTTGATCAACAAATCAATAAGCTCTGTTAAACCAACTAGGTTAAGCACAATCGGTAAAATACCGATGATCAATAAAGCCACCAGCGCAACAACAATGGCACCTAGCGAAAATAAAAAGCGTACCAGTAACGCCATAAAAAATTGTCGTTTGTTATGCTGATGATAAGTGATATTACAGGCTGTTATTAGCGCCTGACAGCCCTTACTGCTACTCCAAATCGTTAACAATAAAGTCCCTATGGCACTAACACTTAACACCTTTTGCGATTGCTGAGTCACCTCTGAAACCTGTAGCAAAATAATGTCTCGACTACTTGTTGGTAAAATAGCAGTGACTTTATCAAGCTGCTCATGGATATCGGTCGGGGACGCAAAATAAGCGTAAACAGAGACTGTAGCGGCTAATGCAGGAAAGATCGCAAGCAGAGCATAAAATGCCACGCCTGCCGCCACGAAAGATAAGTTGTCTTGTGATAGGTTGTGATAAACCCGCTTGCTAATGTCCCACCAGCCTCGAATTGGGATCTCCATGGGTGAACGAGCTTTGAAACCACGATTATTCTTAGTCATAAGTGACCTAAAAATTTGCCTTAATGGATATAAAGTAGCAAACAACTTGCCAGTAATAATGGCGTCTGATTTGCATTAAGCTAAGCTTATAAAAACTGCAAATAAACCCATGGAGTGGTGCGATGAATTATTATTTAATATTAAAAAATCAAATACATAACTTAGTTACACCAACACTTTCCGTAGCATCGCAACCAGTCTTAGAAAGCTTATCTTGGCAAGACTTAAATTCTCAGGTTACGCATTTTTTACATACTACATGGCAAATGTTACCCGCCCTGACATTAGGTATTGTAGCCATCATTATCTGCTATTTATTGGCCCGTCCTTTATCCTATCTATTGATAAAACCACTTGGTTTTGTAAGTGAAAGCAAACTCTTACATGTCGTCACGAGGCGCTTTTTTAGTATCATTATAATTTTGTTTGGTGTGTACTTATTTTTGCGTCTAGCTGGGCTCACCAGTTTTGCTGTGGCGATTATGAGTGGTACTGGATTAGTCGGGCTTATTTTAGGTTTTGCGTTTCGCGATATCGCCGAAAACTTTATTTCAAGTATGCTGCT
>NVUB02000116.1 GCA_002401775.2 Ectothiorhodospiraceae bacterium | reverse complement strand
GTGCTTGTGAAACTTGTTCGTTCGACAGCAGAAGTATGCTGCCGTGCGCCAGTAGCGAAAGTGCAATAAAGGCAAACAGCAACCCCGATACGTTATTGGCACGTACCGGGGTGGCTAGCATGTCTTGCGGTTGACGCGACATGTGCAGAATTATAGCTTTCCTTCAATGCTGAAAAACAACGCGCGTTCAGGCAGCGGGTAGTAAGAATTTGCTGTGCTTCGGTAAAGTCCAAAGTTGGCGACTT
The DNA here is from genome assembly GCA_002401775.2 of Ectothiorhodospiraceae bacterium. GTDB lineage: Bacteria > Pseudomonadota > Gammaproteobacteria > SZUA-152 > SZUA-152 > SZUA-152. The sequence goes on along the minus strand of NVUB02000116.1, from coordinate 11,540 downwards.
TCACGTTGGAGGCATTCTGTATTTTAATACGTCCCTTCCAGTCCTTGAATTGTTGTGAGTAGTTGAGATCCACACGAGTATAGGAAGGAAGCTGTTTTCCGACGTTGTTGTCATCGTTGGCGAGTCGGCGTTTTCCGGTGTACACCGTATTCATACCCAGTGTGCGATCTTTGCCGAGCTGGTGCTGGGCTGACAGGCTAAGCTTGGTGCGCGGCACCAAAGGTATATTGTTACCGCTATAAATGCCGGAGCGGAATGTCGCTTTGCGGTAGGCATAACCTGCGTGTACAGAAGTTCGCTGGCTAATGTTTGTGCGTAAATTGATGTTTAGCCCATCATGGCGCGTTTTATCAAGGTTGATATTGCTGAAGATGGCATTGTCGTAGGCGATTTCATCTTTGAGATTGATGCGAAACACGTTGATATCCAGTTGCAGCCCGTTATCAAAACTCTGTCGAGTGCCAATTTCGTAATGGCGTCCGGTTTGAGGTTTGATTAACGTGAAGCTGCCTGTGAAATAACTCCACATTTCATCAAACACCGGTGTGCGAAAACTTTTGGCAACGCGTGCATAATTACGGCCGCCGTAGTTATGCTTATGCGCCAGGGTAATGTCCCAGCTGGTGATGCTGTCGTCACGTCCATTGCTGGAGCCATCGGCGCTGAGTTTGATCTTTTGGTGACGGGCACCCAGGCTTAGGTCGGTATCTTTGCGCAGTACAATGGCATTGGTGAGGTAGATCGCATAACTCTGCTGTTTTACATTCTGGCTACTGAACGTTGAATCGGCAACCAGCTTGCTGCGATAAATGTCCAAACCACTAATAATGCTGTTGTTGCCGTATTGACGATTGACGCGGGGTGTCAAAGAGATCGTGGTGAGATCAGCTTCGCTTTCAAACAAGCCAAAATCGGTGGAAACATATTCCTGATATTTTTTACTGACGGCAAACTCGGTTGCTAACGTATCGCCGACAAAAAAAGCTTCGATACTGTTGCGCGTTTCATTGGCCGTGTCAGCTGAGGTGGCTGCTGTGGGATCTGATTTATAAATGCTTTCTTCTAATGAGCCGGGTAGCTCGGTACTTTCGCGATTAAGAATAATACGTGCGCCATAGTTCCAATTGTCTTGTTCTTTGCTGGCTTCACCAAACAGGCTGAAGTTCTCGTATGCATTGTTATCACGGTAGCCGTCAGATTTGATGCTATCCATATTCAGGGTCAATGCCGTGTCGTCAGCGCGCTTGCGTAGGTTGGTGCTGATACGTTGGGTTTGAAATGAACCATTTTGTAATTTGATGCTGGCATGTTCGCTGTCAAAGGCATTTTTGGTCACAATGTTGATAACACCACCGGTGGCATTGTCGCCATAAAGCACACTGGCGCTGCCATGAATAATGTCGATTTGTGCAATACTTTCTAACGGGATGCTAGCCAAGTTAACGCCGCTGAGATCAAGGTCGTTGAGGCGACGGCCATTGAGTAAAATTAATGTGTTCTGACTGCCGTTTTCACCAAAGCCACCCATTTCGACTCTGGAACCTGCGCCGCCGATACCAAATAATGAGGTCACGCTAATGCTAGCCTGATAATTTAAAATATCTTCCAGGGTATCGGCACTGCTGTTAGTGATGTCCTGCGCGGTAATGGTGGTAATGTTCACCGGGGCGGTGTCGATACTGGCGGCAAAGCGTGTGGCAGTAACGACGGTTGCTGGCGCGGTGGTCGTAGCGTCAGTGGCGAGGACGGTTGAGCTGATTGTGCTGCTGATTGTGCCGGTGAAGATTAAGCCGCTAACGGTCAGTAATCGCTTTATGGGAACGGTTCTTAAAATAGAAAGGTTTGAAACGGTCAAGGTACTTCTCTCCAAAAATAATTTTGCACGCGCGCGCGCATTTTATTGAATGACGTCGTGCATTGGGGAGTTGTTGGAAGGTCGAAATAAGGCCGGAGAGGTTTTGCCCGCCATTAGTCGCCCGCCATCGTCGCCCGCCGCAACGTTGTCTAACGGTAGTTCAGGCCGGTCTCCGGGCTTATGAGTGATTGTTGGCTCAATGTTTGAAACAACAATCCGGCAGATGCCTTCCCGTGTTGTGATAGCTTTCTGTTAAATGAAAGATATCGATACACAGTGGCGTGTGACCTGTCGCGTACTCAATTACCGTTGCGGGGGCAGCGCTGGAATAGTCTTGCGAGTTAAGTCGCAAGACGCACCAGCTTCCCGTTTCATCCTTGGAACCGAAGTTAAAAAAGGTTCGAAGGACACCTGAAACAGGCGGCTACCATATGGGTTGTTCGGATGAGCGTCAAGCCTGTTTGTGGAAAAACCCTGTTGGCCACCAATTGGGCCCGTCATTACGACGATCATGGGTGGGTTCGGGCTCCGGGCACCGGTTAACCCGGTAAGAACACGGCTCCCTTCGGCCCTTCCAGCGCAATCACCGGATGCCCATAAAGCCGCGTCAGGTTGTCGATATTCAGTACCTCCCCGGCAGGCCCACTGAGTGTTTCCCCTTCACCGAACAGCAGCATCAAATGGTCGCAAAAGCGCGTGGCCAGGTTGATGTCGTGTAGTATCATCAGTGATGCGCGGCCGTTTGTTGTCTCGGCCACACGTTGTTCAAGCAGATCCAGCAGGCCAATTTGGTGGCGCGGGTCGAGGTGATTGGTGGGTTCGTCTAGCATAAACAGTTGCGGATCTTGGGCAAACAGCGCGGCCAGTGCCAGGCGACGGCGTTCGCCACCGGACAGCGTATTCACCTGGCGCTGCTCGAAACCGTCTAATCCCACATCGCTCAGCGCCGCCAGTGCCAGTGCGCGATCTTTTTCGCCTTCCCACTGCCACTGCCCCAGCCACGGGTGACGCCCGGTGAGCACCGTTTCCAGTACCGTGCCGGGGAAGGCATCGTTGTCATCTTGCAATAGCAGGCCGATGTGTTGCGCGATGTGGCGACGCGGCAGTTCATCCAGTGGTTTGTCTCGCAGTTTAATCTTACCCTGCATCGGTGCGCGCAAGCCTGCCAGCGTGTGAAGCAGGGTGGTTTTGCCCACGCCGTTGATGCCCAGCAGTCCCCAGCGTTGTCCAGCGTTGATCGCTATATTCAGTGATTGGCAGACCGTTTTACCGCCGATTTCCACGTGTAAATCGTTTGTTTGTAGTAGCGGCACGTTCATAAACTGCCCCTGCGCCGATGCAGTAAATACAGGAACACGGGTACGCCGAGCATGGCGGTGATCACCCCCACCGGTAATTGTTGCGGCGCCAAAATGCTGCGTGCCACGGTATCGGCCAGTACCAGCAGACTGCCGCCGGTGAGCACTGCGGCGGGCAGCAGGTAGCGGTGGTCGCTGAGTCCCAACAAGCGTAATAAATGAGGAACCACCAAGCCCACAAAGCCCACGCTGCCGGCGATGGTGACGGCGGTGGCGGTGAGCAGACCGGCGACGACATATAAAAACAGGCGTAGGTGTTTGACGGATACACCCAATGCGCCTGCAGTTAATTCGCCGCGAGCCAGTACGTTGAGGTCTCGTGCGTAAGGAAGGCAGACGAGCAACCCCGCAGCGGTGACGATCAAACCCCACAACGGTGGTGGGGCATAACCGAGGTCGCCCATAATCCAGAACAACATACCGTGCAGGTTACGTTCCGGGGCGATGGCAAGAATAAAGCTGGTGGTGGCGCTCCAACCGGCGGCAACAATCACCCCGGTGAGTAACATGCGCAGTGGGCTCCAGCTTCCTTGGCCGTGGGCCAGGCCGAAGACCAACAGCATGGTGATCATCGCGCCGAGGAAGGCATTGCCCATCATCCAGCCTGCGCCGAGCCCGAACAGTAAGCTCAACAACGCGCCCACTGCCGCGCCACCGGAAATGCCGAGAATGTACGGGTCGGCCAGTGGGTTGCGTAGCAATACCTGCATCAGCGCACCTGCTAGCGCCAGCAGGCCTCCCGCGGCGAAAGCGGAAAGGGCGCGCGGCAGGCGTAGTTCTAAAATCAGGCTGCGGCCCAGCGCATCGCTGCCGTCGAACAGACTGCTGAAATCCACCGGCACGCTACCCACAGCAAGTGCTAGCAACAGGCACAACGGCGCTATAAGGATGAGCAGGGGGAGGATGAGGCGGGGGTTCATTTTTTTGTGTCGCCTTGGGTATCACTGTAGGTGTAAGCATGGGTGTAACCGTGAGGGAGGCAAGCGCCCTGGCTGGGTTCTTGCAGCCCGCATCGGTGAAGATTCCACCGCTGACCGTTCTGTTGTTTTTTTGAATTTTTGGTGGCGGGCTGCGTGTGCCTTTTCTTTGCTTGTCCAAAGCACCCACAGGGCATAGTAAAAAGGCACCAAAAGAAAGAACGCCTTTCGATTGGGTCGCTACGCGACGACTCTGCGCTTCTCGTTCTCATTATTCAGCGCACTCTACACGTTGGTGCTCGCGGGTAACAACATCGCTATCCACTAGCCTCTGCGCTACCAGGAATTGGCCCCACAGATAATCGCTGTCGTCTGCCGACAGAGTGTTGTTTAAATCAAAAATTACCAGGCTCATGGTGTAAATCTCATAAATTAACGTTGCATCGTTTAAATGGGTCGCTATCATAACGAATGCTTACTGTCGCGGGAAACGGGTGTCGTGATATAGACGCTCATGAGTCCAATCGGGTAAACTAGACAGGTTCAGGCAATTTTCGAACACGAATTCTAGCGGGAAGGACGATATTTCGTCCCTCCCGCTTTGTGCATCTACACTTTGCGTACCGGCGGATTGCGTACCCACGGATTGCGTACCCACAGAACCATTTGTTAAGGTTTCGTGGATATTTGCGTGGATCTGTGGATGGCAACCGCTGACCAATCGGAAGCTATTTATGCCAGTGGGCTGGTGATCAGCAGCTGGCGCAGTGAATCCAGTCTTGACGATTATTTAGCGAGTAAAAATGTGGTCGCTATTGCCGAAGTTGACACACGCCAGTTGCCCCGTGTATTGCGTGAAAAAGGCGCGCAGGGGGGTATTGTTGCCTGCGCAAACTCCGGCGGCCGATGTGCTGGCAATGAATCCCGATGGAATCTTTCTGTCCAATGGTCCGGGTGATCCCGAACCCTGTGATTATGCGTTGGCGGCGATTCCCCTGCTAGTCGACAGTGGCATACCGGTATTCGGTATATGTTTGGGACACCAGTTATTGTCACTGGCCAGCGGCGCGAAAACCCTGAAAATGAAATTAGGCCATCACGATGCCAACCATCCCGTGAAAGACCTTGATAGCGGAGTAGTAATGATCACCAGCCAGAATCATGGTTTTGCGGTAGATGAGGATTCTCTGCCGGATAATTTGCAGGCTACACAGCGATCTTTGTTTGATAAATCCCTGCAAGGCGTGAAACGCACCGACAAACCCGAATTCAGCTTTCAGGGACAACTGGAAGCCAGCCCCGGGCCGCACGACGTTGCCCCTTTGTTCGATCAATTCATTGAATAGCGTCGAGCTGCGAATACCGAGGTAGTATTTTTTCTCGTGTTTTCCTATCCACTAGGGGCGTTCTCAATTAAATATTACGCGTACGGTGAGGTTAAAATTGCGACTATTTGCAGGGTTTTATGGAACGCAGTGTTTTACAGAATGACCAATGGGAGGCAGTTAAAGACTTATTGCCCGGTAAATCGACAGATTGTGGAGTGACTGCGGTCAATAATCGCCAGTTTATCGAAGTGGTATTATGGATTGCCCGAACGGGTGCGCCTTGGCGTAATTTACCCGAAAAATTAGGGCGCTGGCATCGTGTTTATGTGCGCTACAATCGTTGATCCACTAAAGGTGTATGGGATTGTCTATTTGAAGTTCTTTCCGCTGATTGCGATATAGAATACGTGATGGTCGATGGCAGTATTGTTAGGGTTCATCAGCATGGCGCACCAAAAATAATTGATCGAGAGCTGGAGGCGGTAGGTAAATCTCGCGGTGGTGTAAGCACAAAAGTTCATGCGGCTGTCGATTCATTGGGTAACACAATACGATTGATACTGACTGCTGGTCAAGCCTCGGAATACGAGCTATAGTCAAATCTGGTGTATGGGTGATCAAGCAGCGTTGCGATCCTGTTGTTCTTGTTTGATGCCATCACTGAATTTCACTCCAGTAATAACATCCGCTAGTAAACTATACCCTCGTAATCTGTGCCAGCGCTTTTGAGCGGTTTCCATTAGCTTTAATAGCATCGCTAATGTGGTGGCTCGACTGCCGCAGTTTTTACTTTTTGTTGTTCTCAGCCTTACTGTGGCGAACACGGGCTCAATGGGGTTGGATGTTCGCAAATGCGCCCAGTGCTCGGCGGGGGAGTCGTAATAGGTGAGCAATGCTGCTCACTCTCGCGCTATTGGCCTGATCTTTTGTTTCCGACAGCCAAATCTCATGCAACAATCCTTTCATTTTTGGTTGTATGGATTTCGGTAGCTTAGCCAATACGTTGGCCGTTTTATGCACCCAACATCGCTGCCCTTTCGTTTCTGGCCAGTATTTACTAATAAGTACGTTGATTATGCGACATTTAATTCAAATTATTCTGTGGTGATATAATCTAGATTGTTATCCTTGAAAAAACCTTTAACGACTTTTTTAAGTTTGCACAGCTAGCTTAAATATCGTCTCACGATTGAACGAAACTGAACAGGGCCAGATACTGATGCACGTCCTAATTTGTGATTCTTCTACCAATTACACACCCACTCATCAGGATTAAGGTGTGGGGAGTATGGCGGAAAAATGAACCGGCGTAACTTCCCTTTAGTGGGCTCAACGAAGTTCGTTACTTTTTTTGATTTGTGAAAGGGATGTTCATCCAGAATTAAATAAATAGGTTTAGACTGTTTATAGATGAGCCGTTTCAGGAACTCGATAAATCGTTCCCCATTCATTCGCCCTTCAAATGTCATAAATTGAAAAGATCCTTTTGCGCTGACTGCCGACACCATCTGTATGCTAAACCGGGCCCCAGTCGTTTCTATTACAGGCATCAGTGTTTCTCAATCCCGACCATTTTTGGTTTTAAATGTCTCGCCAAGCTGTCCATAACGGCTATAAGCGACTTTCCAGTAATAACTGCATTTTGTAGAGAACGGATGGTATACGAGCATATGCGTGAAATTCGAGCATGAAAAAATAATGGGTTAAAAAAACGATCTTTTCCTTGGGCAATTTCCTGCCTTTTATTGAGCGCTTCAGTATATTTCTTATCGGATGGATGAATGCGTTCAGGGTTATTTGCTTTTGATTTTTCTTCAAAAACACGCATAATATTGTAAGCCATCGCGGTAAAGCACATTTGACTATTCAGTGCATAAAGGTTTGATGACCAAGCTTTCCTTTCCGTCAAATCACTTTTGCTATTATTGAATGCCTTTTCAATCGTCCATCCTTTATAATAGATCATAGCAATCGTTCCTGGATTTATTGATTTAGGCAGCGTCGATATAAACTGGTGTAACTTACCTGTTTCTGGATCACGGTAATCAACAACCTGAAACGTGGATTTTTTATTCTGGTAAACACTGTAGCTTTCAACTCCTGTGTTAATCTCATCATTTCGATCAAATGGAATAGAGTCAACAAAGGTTGCTGCCGCATTTTCTTTTAGCACGGAAATCATGAAATTACGCTCATTTTTTTGCTTGTCCCACCATGAAAAATCAGTCACCGCTTTATCGTACACATAGAGATGCTTTTTCCATGCATCTTTTTTTCCATGACGCTGTTCAATATAGCTTCGTAATGCAGGGTTTCCTGATGCCGTTCAGTGCCATTAGTGACCACACAAAGCGGCCTCAATAGCCCATTTTTAAGGTTTAACGCGTGAATAAATCCTGCTGCGAAGACTTTTCCCTTGCTGTTTTTTTGTGTGTGGCAGGCGTGTTGTATAAAATGCCCGTCAGCCGCTTCAACTCTATATTCGTCAAGTTCAGGGAATTGCTGTAGATAATTAACCCCCAAAGAAGACAATATCCCACTTTGTAGTAAATAGCTTTGCTTCTCCATGGCTTTAACCATGTTCATCCGCCTTGGTGACTTTAAGGCGTTAAAATCGCTTGAATGACAAATGGCTTCGTCATATATTTCGTCCGTGACCTGCAGGTAGTGACGGCCGCTATGGACAGAGCTTATACAGCGCAGCAACCCATGACGAGAAAAAGTCACATCATCGATAATATCGCATGACCTATTCCATAAAGGAAAGCGCTCCGCCGCTATCGCCTTTTCTATGCTTACGTTACAGTGGTCGGTGATATATTCTTCGGTTGACATCAGCTCGTTCATGTTCAATTTTTCCATTTAAGCAGAGAGATTAAATGGCTATTTTGAAAAATTTTTGCGCGATAAAAGCAAGTGTTTTTTTCACTCAATTAATTTGTTTTAGCGTTATTAATAGGGTGCCATCACAGGCGCGTAATTCAGCGTTATCTTTTATTCAGGTAAAAAAGGTTAACCGCTTACTGTTGCTGTCTGTGACACGTTTTTCATTATATTATTGACCCCTTGGCGGAAACCAGTTGGTACATCCATGATTACAGGTGTTTTTCCTACAGGTAACCAAGTGGTGCCATAATGATGGTCTGAGCGAACGCTGGCTTCATCCCCGAAGTAAATAGTGGCTTTCTCCTTCCATGCATTAACTTTTTCTTCATCTCGCTGATACGCTCTATACAGAGGCTTTTGTGGAGACAAGCCTAACTTTCGTAGTAGCCTTCCCACTGAGACATCGCTGAGCCTGACATCAAACCGTTCTCGTATCAGTTCACGGATTATTGAGCGAGTCCACAAGGAAAATTCAAAATCCAATTGCAGAGGATTCTTCGAGGTAATGATCTGATAGAGTTTTTTCATCTGCTTGCCATTAAGCTTAGGCTTTTTTCCCGCAGCAGATTTTTTCTCAACGCCTCAATTCCGCCTTCTCGGTATCGTGCAATCCAGCGGTAAATGTTCGACCTATGAAAACCCAATAGATCGATAACATCTTCCGGGCTTTCTCCTTCTTCAACTCGCTGGACGGCTTGAATGCGAATATCTGCAAGCGATTCCCGGCTGAGTTTTCTTCCATCAATACTCATGAGTAAATTATACATCATGTCGCATAATTAATGTTCTTATTAGTATATCCTTGTCCACAGGTGCGCTATTAAATGCAGCGATGGCCTCGCACAAAGGAAAGGGCACCGGTGAACACCGTTTATTTCGGGGAATTAAGGACCTGTTTTCCGAAGGTGATGTGATGTTGGCGGATAGTTATTATTGCCGTTATTTTCTGATCGCCGATCAGCAGAGCCGAGGTGTGGATGTTTTATTCGAGCAACACGGGGCACGGCAGACAGACTTTCGTCGAGGTGAAACGCTCGGTACCCGGGATCATGTGGTTAACTGGCAGAAACCCGCCAGACCCGAATGGATGAGTCAGGAAGAGCATGATAGCTATCCTGATAAACTCAAAGTACGAGAAGTAAAAGTGGGAAAGAAAGTGCTGGTAACCACATTTTTGGTACCCCGAGATGTGTCGAAAAAAGCCTTAGGAAAGTTGTATTTGCAACGCTGGCACGTAGAAGTTGACTTGAGAAATATCAAGACTACTTTGGGAATGGAGACCTTAAGTTGCAAGACGGCAGCGATGTGTGAGAAAGAGATGTGGGTCTATTTTTTGGCCTATAATCTGATTCGACTGCTAATGGCTGAAGCGGCGTTACAAGCCAATGTGTTACCGCGCGATTTGAGTTTTAAGCATACCCTCCAAATTTGGGTATCTTGGAGCCAGCGTCAATTTTTATCCAATGCGAAGGAAGATACGGATGCATTGTTCTTGCTCATTGCTCAAATACGGGTAGGGAAGCGCCCTGATAGAATTGAACCACGGGCGGTTAAACGAAGACCAAAACCTTATCCGCGCTTGCAAAAACCACGACAAGAAGAGCGTGAAAGAATCAAAAATCATGGGCATGATAAAAAGCTAGGGCTTATTTAAGTGCCATTCCAGCATAGATTGATAATTCCGCTTTAATTTTTCATAACGTGTCGCAATACGACGAAACTGTTTGAGCTTCTGGAATAAACGCTCAACCAAATTCCGTTCTTTATATAACTCCTAATCATATTCTCGTTGTACCTTGCGATTTTGCCGTGGGGGTATGACGGCGACAGCCCCTGTTTTTTCAACCACCTCAACAAATTCATCGCTGTCATGCCCCTTGTCTGCCAAAACATAATCGGCATCAAAACCTTCAATAAGTGCATTGGCCTGACCCTATTCCGAAGCTTGGCCCGCCGTCAGCAATAGCCTGACAGGATTACCCAACACATCAACCGCAGCGTGTATTTTTGTGCTCAAATCACCTCGTGACTTTCCAACTGCTTCTGCTTCCTGTGCGTTTTTTGGGGAGCACCATGCTGGTGTACGCGAGCAATAGAGCCATCAATCATCAGGTACTCAAAGTCAGCTTCGTTCGATAAAGCGCTAAATATTGTTTCCCAGCGCCCTTTTTTTGACCAGCGATTATAGCGAGTAAAAACCGTGTGCCAGTTTCCAAGATCCTCCGGAAGGTCGCGCTACGGCGCGCCTGTGCGGCAAGTCCACAACACAGCCTCAAGAAATAAACGATTTTCCTTCCCAGTCACACCACAGTCACAGGCTCTACCTGAGAGTAAGGGTTCTATTCTCTCCCACTGATCATCTCTTAACATCGTTCGACTCATCGTATATTCACCGTGAAATTCAAATTGCGGGTGAATTATAATCGAAATAGCTCTAATCGTTAACGCCCCCTAAGGCCTAAAGTATTTTTTGTCTCCGCCGATGGTGATCAAAACGGTTAATGACGCCACCTCTCGTTGGTGGAAATATTAACGGGCACCAGTATATTCCGGGCTTCGATCCTTAGCATATTTAGTGCCATCAGCGTTGGTTTGGGCGGTGCGGGTGCTATTAACTAGCTTAACCACAAGATTAACAGGCCAGATGGCTTTGAACAGGAAAGATAGAATGAAGTCGAACAGTACAATTTTGCATAAAATACCCGCCGGGGTCGCCGGGTTGATAGCGCTTATTTTGCTGGCATTTAACAACTCATTGATTGCTATAGTGGCCGCATCTACATTGATCGTTGTTGAGTTCGCTCTGGGTTATGCTAAAAGTAAAGCACATGCAGTGCTTAGCCAGAAGAATATTCAGGCAAAAAATCAAGTTTCTGAGCTGGGAGCTGAGTTGCAGCAATATCAATATTCGGCTCACTCATTAAAGATGATCGGCAATAACAACATGCCCATTTGGGCCCAGCAAATAGACGATTGTATCCAGATTTCTACCACAGAAATTAATGAGCTTGCGCAACGTTTTTCGGGCATTGTGAATGATCTGCGCACTATCGTTGGTGGAAAAACTGCGCATGATGAGCTTTCCGTTGTTGAGATAAAAGAGAGGCTGGAGAGTATTTCATCCACATTGACCAAACTGGTCAATATGAGGACGGAGTCGCAACAGGAGATTACCGAGTTCGCCTCATTTACGGAC
>NVUB02000115.1 GCA_002401775.2 Ectothiorhodospiraceae bacterium | reverse complement strand
GCTTAGTGCTTAGTGCTGAGTGCTGAGTGCTGAGTGCTGAGTGCCAAGAACTAATACAGTCCGTCTTCCCGGCATGTTTTTAGCCGGGGCCCAGCACCTTTGAACGGGTATAAAGTCTCTGGATACCGGGTCAAGCCCGGCATGACGGTTTTTTGTCCTGAGTGCTGGGGACTGGTGGTCTGATGTAGGAGAGGCTTTAGCCTCGATTTGGGCTTCGGATGATGACTTATCGCGTCTGAAGCCGTTCCTACGGTTTGGTGATTTTTTTAATATTTTTTCAAATACACCGGTATTTCGCGTCTCTTAATCAATAACACAGGACAATACGGTACGTATCCACCATGAATAACAATGTGCATCTGGAATTGGAACAACTCGCGGCTTTTAGCGATGACCCTGCTGCTGCAGAACATTCTGTGCTTCGGCGGCATCTTGCGAGCTGTGTGGATTGCCGACTACGGCTCGACCAGGTTAATGCTGTGTCGAGCAGTTTGCTTACGTCACCACCTAGTAGCGAGTCTGCAACCCTGTCTGACGAGCTATTGCACGCCATCGATAACGAGCAGCTCAGCGATGAGCACCGCCGCGCATTAAACAATGATCCTTCGATGCTTAAGGCCGCGCTACATTACGCGGCCCATGCACCCGCCATGAGCAACACGCTCAGCAGTGGCGCAAACACTTCTCAGGCAACGCTGTCCCAATCAGCACCTGCCCGTCACGCTGGTTTTTTACAGCGCCTGATTGCGTGGCGGCCACCGGCCTGGGGAACGATTCCTGTCAGTGCGGCAGTCGCGTTCGCTTTGGCTTTTCTGGTATTGCCCTATGCTATATCGCCACAAGGCACTTCTGAGCTGATTGTCGCCAGTTATTCCGACAAACCGATATTGAGCCTCCACGATACGACTGCTGACCTACCCGGCATGGGTTTTTTCCACGCTGCCGACGCCCAGGAAATCCCCTTTGACGGGCTCCGGATTTCTTATAAACAGGCAAATGGATTATTCGTAAACTGGGCGCCCGTTGAAAACACCCTGACCTACCATTTGCGTCTGACTCAAGTCAGCGCCGAGGGACAACGAGTCATTGCCGAACTCGACGTTACACAAGCACAAGCTCATTTCCCGCTACTGGTGCCTACGCCGGGGCGTTATCAATGGTTGTTATCCGGACAAACCACCAATAACACTCATTTCAAGGCGAGCGGTGGCTTTGTCGTCAATCACTTTGCAACCAAGAATCCGTCGTAAAAAGGTACTGACATGAGAATCACCTCTAAAACCCTGCTAAGTTTGTCGCTGTTAGCAATGCTACTGCCTAGCGCTTTTTCGACTGCGGCAAGTCGCGGCATTAATTTGGAACCCGTAGCAAAAGCGCCAGTACCCGCCTTCGTCACCGGCCGTTATCGCGCACTGGTGGTCGGCAACGACGAATACCGAGATCCTGAAAAACGCTGGCCCTCACTGCAAACTGCCGTTGCGGGCGCCCGCGCCATTGCCGAGATCCTGAAAAATCGTTACGGTTTTGATGATGTGCAATTACTGGAAAATGCCACTCGTCGTGAAATGCTTATTGCCCTCGATGAACTCGGCCGCGATGTACTCCCCAATGACAATGTATTGGTCTACTACGCCGGACATGGTTTCCTCGACAGTGATACCGGCAAAGGTTATTGGGTGCCTGTAGATGCCGTCGGCACAGACCAAACCACCTTTTTACGCAACTCCAGCATTCGTGATGAACTCAATACCATTGCCGCCCGTGGCCGTCACACGCTGTTGATTGCCGACTCCTGTTTTAGTGGCAGCCTGTTACGCAGTGGTACTCGCGCACTGCCGCCTCAAGGTGACAGTGCGCGTTATTATCAAAAAGTCGCACAGAAGAAGAGCGTGCAAATTATGGCGGCGGGTGGTGTTGAATATGTGGATGACAATTATCGTTCCACAGGGCATTCCCCTTTTACGCATTTTTTACTCAACGAGCTAAAATTCAGCGACAAGCCACTACTCACCGTTAGCGAACTTTCCCAAAATGTAGAAAAAGCGGTCGCCAATAATGTCTCGCAAATACCTGAAACAGGCGTACTGCAAGGTGCTGGTGATGAACTCGGCGAATTTATTTTCATCAATGTCGAGATCAGCGGCATCCCGGCTGACCGCATCAAGGTTAAAGTGAAAGTGGTTCCTGAGAAATCATCGTCGTCTACGATGAAACAGGCGGTTGCCACAAAAACATCGCCTGCTGCTGATTCCGAACCAGCCGCACCATTAATGCCGGCTACCACTCCCGAACTTTTACCCATGCCGACACTGTAGATCAACGGCCAAACTGAATAGACTTTAATCGTATTAACAAAAATTCAAGAGTACGCCACTATGCAATCTATTATGTCATCAACGACACGATTCACTACACGAGCATCTACGCAGCCCATTACAATGAATAGATTCACAAGCCATTTTTCTCAACCAAAGCTCATCGCTATTTTCTTGTCTGCTGTTTTTTTATTCGCGGCAAATTCAAGCTGGGCACAAGGGAAAGCTCATTTTAGTCTGGGTGCCAAACTCGACTTTTCTACCTGGAAGGGCAATAACCAAAATGGCGCTAGCTTTGAAGACAAATCCTCGATGCTGGGATTGGAAGCAAAAGTCCAACATGCAAAATGGTTTGGTGGTCTGACGCTAAGCGGAGGAAAATTCGAGTTCGATACGACGGCGCCCACACGCCTCACAAACCCCTTAGCCGCCAGTAGTGAGCCCGTTTCTATCAAACGTGGTGAAGTAGATTTAATTCTAGGTTACCGTGTTTGGCCCCGCATTGCCTTGTTTATAGACATCAAAAATGTCACTAATGAATGGAGTATTGATGGTTACAAAGTGGAATATACTGGCATTGGTTTTGGCATTAGTGGCCATCGTCCAGTTTCGCCCGAATGGACGTTGTTTGGTAACTTTGGTGTAGTGCCTATGAATATCAAAGCCGACGGCAACGATGTAGGTGACGCTGTTCGTACAGCATTGAATGCTGGCTTTCTTTACCGCATTAACCACCGCATGAATCTCAGCATCGGCCTGCAAAACCAATTCCAAACCGATGACTACGATAATGGTAGCGAGCAAACCCACGAAATAGGTTCCCTGACGATTGGCATTAATGCGGCACTTTAAGGCGGAAAAGGGTGATGTTCCAAGGCAACATTTCAAGACTACAGTTCAAAACTATCTCAAAAAAATCTTTTGCCCCCAGGAAAGTAATGGCATGGAGAGCCGGTGAAAATTAAACGTACCAGCCCCGTGTGCGAATCAACTTTTTTCACTGTCTGGAAGATTGAATTACTACTGATTGCCACAATGCTTGCTTCAGCATTTTCATTGTCCGTCGCAGCCGAGACTGAGACATCCTCTGTCTCGATTCTTCAAGTCTCCATTACTACTCATCTGGGTGACGAACAACATTTTCGTAAAGGCGATGAGATTTCATTATTGGTAAACCTTAACCATGACGCTTATGTATTGTTGATTTATCAAGATAGTGAAGGACACCTGGTAAAAATGTACCCAGTGTCAGGCAACGATGATGGACTGACACCCGCCGGACGCTTTATTGCCTTTCCGCGTCGCTCTGACGGAGTGCGTTTAATTGTATCGCCACCGTATGGCGAGGAGCACGTATGGGCCTTCGTCAGCAACCAGCTTTTCCCAAAGAATTTGATGGAAAATGCGACCACCATTACCGATTTGAAAACTCGATTACAAAACCTGAAACTCACCTACAGTGAGTCCAGCACTACCCTGTTCACCTATACTGAAAACCCTTGAAACTAAGATTAAAACTACGATTGAAACTAAAACTAAAACAAAGACGAGGGTCGACACTTACACGGAAACTAATACACCGCATTTTCGCGTGCTTTTTATGGTTCAAATCGTACTGAAAGTAAAACACCCAATATTTTAGTGTCGCTTCTCGGTTCCCATGCAACATTGACTGTCGCTACACCGTTGTTCGTTAATCCTTTATTAGGACTTCGTCCCATATACCAATATTCCCAATACGGCGATATTGTCCATTGCTGGTCATTGCGCGAAACAAAATGATAGAAAAATTCCACACGGGCACTGTCGTTTATACCCAGGTCCAGTGTGATTTCATCAAAACTCGGAAATTTGACATCTAGCGTTGGTTTTATCGGGCGTAATAATCGTATATCAACACCGGCCGATCTTCTTCTCTTTTGAAAAAATGTAACGGACGTTCCCAACGTCCAGTATTTCCAGCGATAGATTTCAAGCAGGCTAGGCGTCAATCGGGTTGAATTGATATCCCTCCGCCACTCTCGATACCCAATACCCGCCAGTATCGACATATTATAGTGACTGAACGATTTCACGTTATAATGAAGCGTTGCTTCGACACGGGTTATTTTTTCATTTGTTTTCGATTTTAGAGGAATGCCCGATTGGGTTTGGCCATCGTAGTCCACAAGGCCATTAAAAATTTCCCCGCGTAATATCCCTGAAAAACTATTCCAGTGTATACCCGCCTCCAGTGTAATACCCGGCAACAAGCCATCGTCCCGATTCAGCACGATATTTTGATCGTCGAATTCCGTATAACTAAAATCTTGCAGACTGATGCCAACTTTTACATGGCTGTCCAACAAGCCTGCACTGCATTGCTATTTTCACCCACCTGTGTCATAGCATTTGGCTATCACAAATCTATGGTTACCGATTAATCTCAGCGCACTAGGTATCCGTTTTACTCTCTGGAAGTTTATGGATAGACATTAATCAAATTGAACACTCCTAACTTCCGCATGACCACAACTAATCTGTCCTGTTGTCGCAACTCTGAGTGTTTTTCCAGTAGTATACGCAGTCAAAAGCATACTTATTATTACATCATGGCCATTATGTGTTAGTGGAACAGAAAACCATGGGTTCCCTGCCACTATAGGATCCGCTTCTGGAACACCTCCTAATTTAAAAAATGAACACGGCCTACTATCTGGACTGTGTATTGTCAGTACTGTTTTTGATGAAAACTGGCAGCAATAGAGAATGCTGGGATTGAAAATAAAAACAAAATTGAAATTAATTTTTTCATTTTTTTATCCATGTAACGTAAGCGGGTTTATTGTTCATTTCGCAGACTGCGTTCAAAGAAGATTTTTGTGGTTAGCTGTGACCGCAGTGAAGTTGCAAAAAATGAAACGTCCATAACTCTTATGCTAACTCACACAATGCATTTCAAGCAATACTCACTTCCAATATAGATCACCTGAAACGAGGAACTAGAGAATTTAATCTCTATTTTGAAAATGTCAACCTAGTACTATCAATTGTTTTCTCAGACAAAAAGGCGGCCGAAATACACCTCAGAATACATGCCATATCCTGAATCGGCTCAACCCTGAGTAAAATCATTGGCTGCTCCTCACTATGTATAACCAGCTCAATGTACTTGTTAAACTTACTTATTCTTCATTCTCTACAATGATAGATCTGAAACTTGGCATTATCCAACCTCACCAGACCCTCGCTGCATCAGGCTCCGTGGGGCAAACACATGACACCTAAGCGCCATCCAAAAAGTTAGAATAAATACAACGAACGAACTATCACGGTAGCTCGTTGTGGGGGCGACCCAATTATTCGCCACAAAATATGGCCAATTATTACATTGAAACTTATACGCAGTTTCTTTATACGCTTTTATGGTTCAAACCGTACCGAAAGCAATACACCAAATATTTTTGTATCGCTCCTTGGCTCCCAGGCAACATTGACTGTCGAAACTCCGTTGATTGTTAATCCCTTATTTGGGCTTCGTCCCATATACCAATATTCCCAATACGGCGATATTGTCCATTGCTGATTATTGCGCAAGACAAAATGATAAAAAAGTTCCAAACGGGCACTATCGTTTACGCCCAGGTCTAGAGTAACTTCATCAAAACCCGGAAATTTTACATCTAGCGTTGGTTTTATAGGACGTAATAGCCGGACATTAACACCTGCTGATCGTTTTCCTTTTTTAAAAAATGTAACGGACGTTCCCAACGTCCAGTATTTCCAGCGGTAGATTTCCAGCAGACTTAAAGTTATACGGGTTGCATTGATATCTCTCCGCCATTCTCGATAGCCAATACCTGCTAGTACCGACATATTATATTGATTAAAAGGTTTCAGATTAAAATGAAGTGTTGCTTCTACACGCGTTATTTTTTCATCTGTTTTCGCTTTAAGAGGGATCCCCGATTGGGTTTGGCCATTATAGTCGACAAGACCATTAAAAATTTCTCCACGCAACACCCCAGAAAAATTATCCCAGTGAACACCCGCACCCAGTATAAAGCCCGGCAGCAGACCGTCTTCGCGATTCAGCACGATGTCTGTATCGCCAAATTCCGTATAGCTAAAATCTTGTAAACTAATACCTACGTTCAAATTATTGTCCAATTGCCCTGCAATGGCATATTGAGAACATATGCTCGACAGCAATAATATGAATACAAAATAATATTTATTGTTCATATCCTTTTTATTGCTGTTATTGGCTGAAATACTAATAGGCCGTTACCAGGTACCCATAACAGTAACGATACTGCCGTCTGTTATCGTTGCGAAGGCTATGGTGTAACTATTACAGTCATTAAACGTAATTGTGCCGGATGACCCATCTGTCGAACTAAAGCTGATCGAACCCGATGCAAGCCTGCCATTTTCACAACTAAAGATAATAGGGCTATCCGTAGATATCGTGAGGCAACCATACGTGCCGTGACAATAGGATGCATCTACGCTGTAACCCATTATACTGTCGCCGGTAACAACAACGTCCGCTACACTGTAGGTCGCGCCATCAGCGCCAGAAAACACCGCTGATGCTGAACAATCGACACCATCACATATAATAGATGTTCCATCAGCGAAACGTGCCGTTAAATTATTATAAGTTCTTACCCCACCCGCGGAAATTGTAATAGCTCCATTTATGGTCATCGCGCCAAAGCCAGCACTTCCTAAATCCAAACAGAGATTATTAAACGTTATTGTTCCAGATATCTCGAACGCACTATCACCGGACAATCCTTCATCAGACGCCCAACTATCGGGAATAGTCATGCTACCCCCACAATACCCCTGCTCCATCGAAAAACCTTCACCACCAATAGTCACGCCAACAGGAAGATTCCCAAATTGTTGGGTAGCTACTAACTCCAAGCTTTTAGCCAGTATTTGTTGGCCAATATCTGAGGATTCAATAATGGATACGCTAAAAGGTATTCCACTGATATCCGCAGAATCAGAATCGATGGCCTGCGATATAGCGTCCGTTGTACCTACTCCCAGGTTTTCAGCATTACTGCCTGAAACTGCTGCTGGCGCGGTAGACCCTGAATAAACGATGCCCCCACCAGAATTATTGGTGCCATCATCGTTGCTACTGCTACCGCCACAGCCAGCCAACAAAACAACTAAAACCGCTGAAAACCCACTTACAATTGATTTTATCCCCACCGCTACTACTCCTTTTATTCTCGGTTTATAGTCGCTTGGCAACCCTAATATTGAACGCCGGGCCCACACAAGCCAGTATCTTTGTCACAATTCTAATGATTACATACTTATTCTGACATCCAAAATTATACCGACATATAAAAAAGGCCGCTAAATAGCGGCCTTTTTTATATGTTCAGTCACTGAATGTTAAGCGACCATTGCGCCCTTCATTTTTTTCATGGCATTGACTTCGAGCTGTCGAATACGTTCAGCCGACACACCGTATTTGGCGGCCAGATCATGCAAGGTTGATTTTTTTTCAGACAGCCAGCGGCTTTTAACAATGTCCTGGCTTCGCTCGTCGAGATTACCCATCGCATTGGTCAACAGGTTATTGTTATGAGCTTCCGTGTTATCGGCTTCGTGCAGTGCTGCTGGTTCCATGCTCATGTCTTGCAAATAACCGGCAGGGGCGGGCCTGAAATCACTCTCGTCATCAGTGTCATAACCGTCAAAAGCCGTATCCTGACCGCTCATACGCTCTTCCATTTGGCGCACGGTGGCTTCAGGCACGTCCAGTTCTTTAGCGACATGCTCCACTTCTGCCTGGGTAAACCAGCCGAGGCGCTTTTTGTTTTTACGCAGATTAAAAAACAATTTGCGCTGGGCCTTGGTGGTGGCCAATTTAACCACGCGCCAGTTTTTGAGAATGTATTCGTGCATTTCAGCGCGAATCCAGTGTACGGCAAAGGACACCAGGCGGACGTTGTGGCTGGGATCGAAGCGTTTGACGGCTTTCATCAGTCCGATATTGCCTTCCTGAATCAAGTCCGCTTGTGGCAGCCCGTAGCCACTGTAGCCTTTGGCGACATGAATGACGAAACGCAGGTGTGACATTACCAAACGACGGGCAGCATTGAGGTCGCCCTCATTCTGCAAAAGCAGGGCCAATTCACGTTCATCTTCCACGCTGATCATCGGCACCTGGGCGGCGGCCGAAATATAGGCTTCCAGACTCCCGGTGGGGACGGCAAGATCAACTGTCAGGCTTTTATTCATGGGTTCTCCATTTTTACTCATACCGCTAATTTTTACTCATACCGCTATTTTAGCAAGCTATTTTTAGCAATCCAAGTGTGGGAGTGCCAAAGTTTATTAAAGTTCCCTAATATAAAGAGCCCCTATAAACCCCTTAAACACCAGGGTTACACCTTGTGTTTACGCTAACTCCCCCTGCAAAATTAGCCTAAAACAAGAAAAAATCAAGTAGGCTCAATAGCTTGCAAGTGCTTACCCACGGCCAGCCACGATCCCAACAAACCAAGTATGAGGCCACTGCCCAGCAACACCAACACCGTTTCCAAATCCAGCCCCCCTAAAGAAAACTGACTATTGTACAAAAAAGATAGGCGACTCACCGGCGCACTGAGCAAACCTAACAGGCTTGCCACTAAAATCCACGCTAAAATGGCCCCCATCAAACCGTACCAAAGCCCCGTATAAAGGAAAGGCCGTCGAATAAAGGCGTTGGTGGCGCCGATGAGTTTGGTGACAATGATTTCCTGACTGCGACTGAGGATGGTAAGCCGAATGGTATTACCTACCATCAGCAAAATCGCCATCCCGAGCAGTCCCGCTAACAACATTACGCCCCTTTTTCCCAGCTCGATGATGCTACTCAGGCGCCGCACCCACTCCATATCTAACTGGGCGAGATCTACCGATTGTAATTTTTGCACCTTGCCTAGCAACAACGCCATTTGCGCAGGCTCTGCCGCCTCGGTGGTAGGGCGCAGTACCAGTACCGCAGGAAGGGGGTTTTCATCCAGCGAATCCAGCGCGCCACCAAAACCCGACAGCTCCCGGAATTCTGCAAGCGCCTGCTCGCGTGAGATATAACGCACCTCTGCTACGCCTTCCCAGCCACGCAGTTTTTTCGCCAATGTCTGGATTCGTTTTTCTGACACACCCGGCTTCAGAAATAGCGACATCTGTGCCGTGCCTTCCCAACCCGTGGAAAGTTGCTGAACGTTTTGCAGCAGTACGTGCAAACCTGCGGGTAAGGCAAGCGCAATACCAATGACTGAGGCGGTCATTAACGTCGCCATCGGGGTACGCCATAACACACCCAGGGACGATACCAACACCCATAGGTGATGGGTGAAGTAAGCGTTTACACGCCCACGAGGCTTCGCTGAGCGTGGGCGCTTTTCCATATCGGCATTTTTATTGCTGGACCTTTTCATAAAACGCCAGAACCAGGAGGTATAGGGTGACACGGCCACTCCGGCACATACCCTGATAGACAGTTTCTGAATTCCGGCATTATGCCCCAGAGGGTGTGCGTTGAAATGACGCTAAATGATACGCTTTTAATCACTTTCATTATTGAATGCTCTTTTTCGTTCCTGCATTTCCGACGTCCACCCATCCCGTTCCAGCTTGCCCTGTTTGAGGGTTAGCAGGCGATGGTCCAGGCGTGAGATCAGATCATGATCATGGGTGGCTATCAGCACCGATACGCCGACTTGGTTGAATTGTTCGAACAGCCCCATGATTTCCCGTGACAGTTCTGGGTCGAGGTTACCGGTGGGTTCATCGGCCAACAATAATGGCGGGCGGTTCACCACCGCACGGGCGATACCAACACGCTGTTGCTCACCCCCGGAAAGGGTGATGGGCATTACCCTTTCTTTACCCAACAGGCCAACCTTATCCAGTGCGGCACGGACTCGCCGACCCACTTCACTTTGGTGGTATCCAGCAATGATCAGCGGTAAGGCTACATTGTCGTACACCGTGCGGTCGTACAACAGGTTGTGGTTCTGGAATACCACGCCGATTTTGCGGCGTAATGCGGGAATGTGGCGGTTTTTCAAGCGCCTGAGATTCTGCCCATCAATAAGCACGTTACCGCGCGAGGCCCGCTCGATGCAGGCAATTAATTTCAACAAGCTGCTCTTTCCCGCCCCGGAATGCCCGGTGAGAAAAGCCATTTCCCCTGCTTTTAGATGAAAACTCACGCCGGACAAGGCCTCGTAGCCTCCAGGGTAGCGTTTGTTGACGTTATCGAATTGGATCATTTAGGGGTAGAGTAAAGGGGAAAGGTTAAAGAGGAAAGACGGTTCATTTTTTTGTAGGGTGGGCACTGCCCACCAGAACACTCTTGAATACCACCGCAATGGTGGGCAATGCTTTTATGCCCCAGAGGATACACTCTACACACTATTTTTCCTTCTGGGGTTGTGCTTGCTGAGCACCGCGCCACACCACTTTTTTAAACTTGGTTTTAACTCTAATTCAATGTCGTATTCAATATCCAAGCTGGGATCGGTCAATATTTCTTCTCTAAACTGATTATATTCAGCTTCGGATATTTCAAACGCTTTCCAAAAATAACCGCCACTCATTCCTAAATCACGCCCGCCAGACATGAGCTCTTCATTAACTACATGTAATGGAGGAAACTGCTTACAACAACGTACCGTCATACTCAATTGAGGCGAATACCTTGTGAGAAAATCCTTAAACGCCACTAATTCTCGAGTTCCTTCCGAAGGTCCCATGCCTGGTAAAATTTTTAAATTTATATACAACTACCCATCCCGCGCCAACAACGCATCTACAAACTCGTCGGCATTGAACGGTCGCAGGTCGTCTATGCCTTCTCCTACGCCGATGTAGCGGATGGGTAGGCCGAGGCGTTTGGCGACGGCGAAGATGACGCCGC